>JAGXLQ010000143.1 GCA_018334595.1 Candidatus Bipolaricaulota bacterium
GTTAATACTTCCGGGCTGAAAGAGGGCGTCGAGTTCTCCCCCCGTAGGAACGAAGTAACCCCTTTCTTTGACCTCCGCTCTGAGATCAGATAGGCTGTCGTAGTTGAACCCCGGAGATATCTTCCTCATGTTTCCTCGCTTGGAATCCCTGTTCGTCGACACTTCTTCTGTGTCTGCAGTTTACCGGCTAATCCTTACCCTACCGCCACCCTGTGCCAGACTCCTGACCTCCTCCAGCGTGCACCAGTTAATGTCCCCCGGGTTCGTCTGCTTTATGGCCGAGGTCGCGTTCCCGTATTTTACCCCTTTCTCCGGCCCTTCCGTCAGGTATCCGTAGAGGAAGCCGGCCGTAAATGAATCTCCCCCGCCGACCCTATCGACGAGCTCCAGTTCGTATGTCATGTCGTCGTAGAACTCACCGTCCTTGTACGCGATCGCCGTCCAGTCGTTTCGCCACATGGAGATGTTATCCCTTAGAGTGATGGCCACGGCTTCGAATCCAAACCTATCGGCGAGCGCTTCAGCTACCTCCTCGTAACTTTCACCGGTGATTCCGAACACCCTGCTGGTATCCTCCTCGCTTGTGACCAGGATGTCGGTGAACTCCATCAACCTCGTCATACACTCCCCGGCTTCCTCCTGTGACCAGAGTTTTGACCTGTAGTTTAAGTCCACGCTGACCTTGAGCCCTCCCCCCTTTGCCTCTCTCATCGCCTCTTCAGTCACTTCTCGTGCGCTCGGGCTCAGTGCGGGCGTTATCCCGCTGGTGTGAAACAGAGTCCCCCCGGCAAATACTTTTTTCCAGTTTACAGTACCTTTATCAATCTTGCTGATTGCGGAGTCCGCCCTGTCATAGATAACTGCGCTTGGCCTGGGATTTGCTCCATATTCGACAAAGTACGTTCCTACCCTATCCTCGTCTGTCCAGACGACGTTGGAGACGTCTACCCCGTGTTCGCGGATTTTGTTCCTCACCATTCTTCCCAGGGGATTTTTGGTAAGGCGGGTAACAAAAGACGTATCGAGGCCTAACCGTTCTATTGCCACGGCCACGTTGGACTCGCTCCCCCCAACGTGGACGTCAAAGCTTTTTGCCTGCTCCAGCCTGTGGTTGTCGGGCGGTGACAACCTGATCATCGTCTCACCAAAAGTAATAACTTTCTGCATTTTCAGTCACGCTCCTTATCAAGAAATTTGTCCGGCGTAAAAGATGTTAACCTTCTTCGCGCCCTTTTTTAACTGCTGTGACCAGATTCCGGGCGTTTTTCGTGAGGACGCTATAGTCTCCACGGCCCATCGCTTCTTTGTCGAGCAGGGCGGACCCGGCACAAATGAGGTCGGCCCCTGCGCGGATGAACTCGGCTGCGTTTTCTACGTTTACTCCGCCCGTGGGCATCAGGGACAGTTGGGGTAGCGGCGCCTTTACGTCACTTATGAACTTAGGTCCCAGCCTTGATGCAGGAAACACCTTTACTACGTCTGCGCCTGCCTCCCAGGCCCGCAGGATTTCCGTGGGGGTAAACGCCCCGGGGGCCACTAACCTGTCGTACCTTCTCGCGGTCTCTACGGTCTTAACGTCCAGCGTGGGGGATACGATGTACTCGGCCCCGGCGAGGATCACCGTCCTAGCAGTTTCAGGGTCCAGAACGGTCCCCGCCCCAATGACGACTTCGTCCAACTCCTTCGAAACCTCTGATATTACCTGGAGGGCGTTTGGGGTCGTCATTGATACCTCTATGCAAAAGACCCCACCTTCCTTGATTGCCCTTGCTGCCCTCAGTAGTTTCTCCGGGCTCTTTGCTCGCATTACTCCGACCACGCCGGAATCCAGCAGTAAGCCTTTTACCTCTTCTTTGCTCTTCGTGGATCTAGACTTCCTCCTATGGCATTACGGGTTCTAATCAACTTTCCGCGGCGGTACCAATTCTCACGATCGTAACGTTTAGTGCAAATACCACAGCTCAGCCCGGTGCGGATAAGTGTGGGAGTGTCTTATTTAGGTTATATAAAAGTTGATTTTTTATCTACAAAGTGCATTATACGTGCGGACAGACGTTTATCAAGTCAATTAATCTGCCTTGAAAGACAGGTTTCCTTGCTGTCTTTGGCCGTTTACAACAGAAGGTCCAGGGCTGTCTTTAGGGAGTCAACCCCTACTTCTATTTTTGACCCTTACACCTTCCTTTCCCTTACCTTTCATCATCTTAAGGGGTAGATTGACCGCCTGGGGACCCTTGGTCAGGCTTGGTAATCGTTTCTGTCCTGTGCACATTTTGCTTGACAGTCCCCATATTAGTTGATAAAATAACATCTACAAACCTATCAAACAGGTTTGATATCAACCCTGTTTGATGTCAGATACCTGAGGTGGTCGGAGTGGTTACAGACAATTTGGAAGAGACAAAGTTAGTCAGGCAGAGGGATAAGACCATAACCCAGCAGATTATTGAAAAGATCACTTCCTATATTAAGAGCGGTGAAATCGCACCGGGGGACAAGTTGCCCTCGGAGAAGGAACTGAGGGAGAGGTTTGACGTAGGTCGTTCTTCTATAAGGGAAGCACTTCACGCCCTCGTGGCACTGGGCATTCTTGACTCTCAACCGGGCAAGGGATATTACGTCCGTCGGGACTATTCCATGCCCATAGACAACTCAGTTTTATTCAACCTCGTGTTAGAGGAAGAAGACTTCTTCGACATGGTTGAGCTTAGAGAGGTTATCGAAAAACAGATAGGCGTAATGGCCATCCAGCGGGCAACTGATGAGGATATAAGGCAGGTGAAGCTCGCTCTTGAGGAGATGAACGAGGCTCTGGAGCGGGGCGATGATCTAATTTACTACACGACACAGGTTCACGTCGAGCTGGCCCGGGCAAGCCATAACTCCACGGCCGTGAGGATTATGGAGATGCTTCTGCCCATGATCGTTTCTAAGGCGAAGGAGGCGCACATCCCTCCGGACCGGGATGTAAGGGAACACGAGAGGCTGGCGAGGGCGTTTTTGATCGGTGACGCGGAGAAAATGAAGCAGGAGGTCGAAGAACACCTGGAATATCTAAGAGAAAGGTTTGCAGAGGTGCGTAGCAAAGAGGCTGCAACAGACTAACTTTAAAACGGTGATAACGAATGATTGAACTCGAAGGCGTGACTAAGGTCTATCCGGACGGCACGGAGGCGGTAGACGACATCGATTTGAGTATCAGTGAGGGAGAGCTCTGTGTGCTCCTTGGTCCTTCAGGTTGTGGGAAGACGACAACCATGAAAATGATCAATAGGCTGATCCCGATCAGCGAAGGGAGGATCTTTATCGACGGGACTGACAATCAGGAGCTCGACGAGAACGAACTGCGCAGGGATATTGGCTACGCCATTCAGGAGATTGGGTTGTTCCCCCACATGACGGTGGCCGAGAACATCGCCACGGTCCCTCACCTCAAGTGCTGGGACAAGGGAGAGGCGAGAGAGAGAGCCGCAGAGCTGCTTGATCTCATCGGCATGGACCCCGAAGAGCACATGGAAAAGTACCCGGCGGAACTCTCGGGCGGACAGCGGCAACGCGTCGGTGTGGCGAGGTCACTTGGAGCTGACCCCCCGATAATGCTGATGGACGAACCTTTTGGGGCGATCGATCCCATAACACGAGATAGGTTGCAGGACGAGTTCCTGAAGATACAGGCAGAAATACAGAAGACTATTGTCTTCGTCACCCACGATATCAACGAAGCTATTAAGATGGGAACGAAGGTCGCCCTTATGAAGGACGGTAAGCTCGTTCAATATTCGTCCCCGGCCGAACTCCTCTCGCAGCCGAAGAATCAGTTCGTCAGAAACTTCGTTGGCACGGACCGGACGCTGAAGAGCATGAGGCTTATCCAGGCTAAGGACGCGATGAAGCCCTGTCCGATTTCTGTGCACCGCGACAGCGACGTCGAGCACGTCCGTGAGAGGATGAAAGAGGAAGAGGTGGAATACCTGATGGTTACCGACAAGGATAACCAGTTCATCGGGTGGATAGAGATATGGGACCTGGAGACAAACGAGGTTGATTCCATCAGCGAGGTGCTGCGGGAAGACGTGGGCTCGGTAAGTCCGGAGACCCCTCTGTCGGACGCGCTTTCGGTAATGCTTGAAGAGGATGTGGCCAACATCCCAGTTTTACAGGAAGGTGGCGAATTAGAAGGGATCCTGACCTTTAACGACCTGCAGAAGGTAATAGGAGAAACCTATACAGAAAAAGGAGGTGGTAGTGGAATCTCCAGTTAA
>JAGXLQ010000012.1 GCA_018334595.1 Candidatus Bipolaricaulota bacterium
GTCGTTTACCTTTGACTGGAGGGAAGGAGGGACGCCTGAACCGGGCTCATCCAGCAGCACCATCTCGGGTTCGGCCATCATCATGCGTCCGAGGTCCAGGAGCTTCTTCTCCCCGCCGGGCAGGTTCATTGCCAGGTCGAACTTTCGGTCCTCCATCTCCAGAAATTCTAGCACCCGTAAGGCTTTCTCCTTAAACCGGTCCTCTTCCTGGCTGACGAGGCTCCGATTGAACCAGGAATTCCACAGGTATTCCCCCGTTTGGTTACGCGGAATCAACATCAGATTCTCCAGAACTGTCATCTCCTGGATCTCTCTCGTTATCTGAAAAGTTCTAAATAGGTTCTTCTCGAATATTTCGTGAGGAGTTAGGTCGGTTATGTCCTCCCCCTTGAAGAAAACTCGTCCGGAGTCAGGGTCGTGGAAACCCGTGATCAGGTTAAACATGGTAGTCTTCCCCGCGCCGTTAGGTCCAATTAACCCCGTTATCGTCTCTTCTTCTACAGCGAGGGAACAGTCCCTTATCGCATGAATCCCCCCAAAGCTCTTATCCAGATTTTCAACCCTCAACACCTTGATCACCTCAAAATCGTGTATTTTTTGGAAATACTAAAGGTCTTACCCATAAAAATTGTGGACTATTTGCTTAATAACGGTTAAATCCTCCTTTTTTCAAGTATATCTTTATGATATTATCAATTTGTCTACCAAAATCCAAGACCTTTTCCGTTGACCGGGAGGGATTTTGTTAGTTAATCCCAAAAACGTATTTTCTCACTCAGAAGAGAAGCACCCGCAAAAATATAGAAGCACCCCCCAATAAGGAGGGTGCTTCAGCCTTGTTGCTATATTGATAACCTGCTTTTCTCGTTGAAGTTGTTGAGGTTAAACTATTTCCAGTTTTTCTTTCCCTCCGTATGCCTCGTACCAGGGCCTGGCCCCCTTGTCGATGATGGCGTTCATCCTGGTAATGTTTTCGACGCCGCCTTCTTTGAGCCATTCCCTTAGGCCGTTGACGCCGTCTTTGCCATATTCTTCAAGGCCATTTTGCCAGGTTGCCCGACCACAGAGGACACCGTTCCAGTTTACCCCTGCTTCGTTAGCCAGACGGAGGCTTTCTCTCATTTGCGGCGCATCAACCCCGGCACTAAGGTATATCATTGGCCGTCCGGCTGCGTCCGCGGCATGCTGGAAGTGCTCCAGCACCTGGTCCCTGTCGTAGACCGCCGTCTTCCCGCCAAAGGCGTCAGTCCCCCCGGCGAACTTCATGTTGACGGGAAATTCCACCTTGAGGACGTCCACGTTATACCTGTCCCGGGAAAATTCCTCGATGCTTCCCGTCACCACGTCCGGTTTCTGCCGGGCGAGCTCGGGGTCGTTTTTCCAGTCGCCGCCTTCAAGGCCGTATCCGACGAACTCCAGGAAGAAGGGTATCTCGTGACGGGCGCATTCGGCCCCCACCCTTTCCACCATGGCCTCTTTCGGGGCGTTGTACATTCGCTCCTCGTCGGGATGATAGTAGATAAGTAGTTTGATTGCGTCGGCTCCCTGTTCAATCGACTTCCTTACCGTCCAGTCAGGAATTAGCTCGTTTATCTTTGCCGGGAGCTTGTGGTCGTAGATCTCGGAGTAATTCCGGGAAGCACTGCTCTTCTCGTAGGAGATAACCAGTCCCGTACCCTTCTGCCTCGCCTTCGCGCCCGGCATACCCCATTCCGGGTCGAGCAGGATTGCGCTGGCATGGGGTGTAAGCACGTCCGATACCGCTTCCTTGAACTCTTCCATCATTTCATTAGTGACTTCTACGTGGTCGATTCCGCAGGCGGATGAGAGTCTACGAACCAGGGAACCGCGTTGATCCATCGCTGCAGCCTTTATCACGCCGTTCTCGTCGCTCAAATTTTCCATTCGGTTGAACTTTTTCTCGCTGATCTTCATTAGCTTGTCACCCCGTATATATTGATTTTTCTCTTGATAACCTGTTAATTGTAGACATATTTACTCGGAATAAAAGGGAATCCGTTCCTGTTGAAAAATACTGACGGGTTTGGGCTAATATGGTTGGGTAATAAGGGGGTGTAGACTCTAAGATTCCTTGACTATTCCTCGGAGAGCTGGCTTACCTCGTAGACTTTCTTTGGTTCGCTAAATCCTTCGAGGTCCCGGTCCCCTATCTCGACGAAGTCGAACTCACCAGGAGTAGGGGCCAGGTTCTTGAGTATCTCCGAGGTGACAACCTGATTGGCAGAGGCCACGTTCATGACCCTTTCCGCCATGTTAACGGTTGACCCGATGACGTCCCCGTCCTCTCTGATGACCTCCCCGGCGTGTAAGCCAATCCGAATTGAAAGGTCCGTTTTCTGCCTTGAATTTATGTCTTTCATACCCTCCCTGATGTCGAGGGCTGCGTTCAGGGCCTGTCTGGAGCTGTTGAAACTAAAGAGGAAGCCGTCACCCAGCTGCTTGATCTCTAGACCGTTGAACGCGTCCAGAACGGAGCGGACCATGTTGTTGTATTCCTGCAGGACTTCCCTCGCCTTATCGTCTCCGTTAGCGTTGAGAAAAGGGGTAAAGCCGACTAGATCACAAAAGCCGATAATGGCGACTTCCTTGCCGAAAGACTGACGTTTTATCCTCTGGCGATCCTCGTTCTTCAATTCCTTTTGTAGCTCGTAAGCTTTCTTATCTGCTTTTGCCTGAGCGAGCTCGTGCTTTAACCCCACCATCTCTTCCCTTAGTTCTTCTACTTGTTGGGGGTCAGTACGAAAGAGGGTGACTATACTCTCGATTTCATCGATGATAATCGGTATCGGTATTGCTATTACGACTAACCAGAACCACCATTGCTGCCAGAACATCACGTCACCGTCCGGATCTTAGAATAGTATTATCCTGCAAATCCCTGTTACCTAGACAGACCTATCATAAGACTAATCCAAAATTATCAAAATTAAAGACTCGCAATTTCCTCTTTAAGGAAGCCCATGGCTGTGTAAGCGGCGGAGAGCTCCACTAGGTCCAGATCCTCAAGCCCCTCGTGGAACATTCCTACCACCATCTTCCAGCTGGAGAAGATGTAGTTCGCCTGACGATATTGAACGCGTAATTCTTCGGGGACGGAAGCCCTGGCCAGGTCGTCAAGATAACCGGTGGAACGTTTCTCCACTTCACCCAGTTGGGCCAAGATGCCCGCGTAATCGACCCGGCCGTTTTTCCAGAGATAAAATAGGTTTTCCAGTTGTTCGGCATCGTCTTCGATTTGTTCCAGCCTCGAGTAAGCGAACTTTTTACCGAACTGGTAAGCCTCAACCTTCTCTTCCCCTTCCTTTGTCGTGGCGTCAATCGTTCCGCTGCCTTCCGGGTCGGTGATTATGGTCACGTGACTGTGTTCGGTAAACACTTCCATGATGGGGGCGGAGATCTGTACCTTCCCGCCAGCGATGGAGCCCGGTTGGAAATAGGTCTTTTCTTCCTCTTCTTCGTCCATCGTTCCCCACCATCCGTCAACCACGGGTTCTGGAAGGGAAATTGAAACTTCATACCGATATCCTCTGAACATCGACCTGGTCATGTCTTCGTCTAACCCTTCGAACTCGTCACCCTCGCCGAGCTCTTCTTCTTCGTCTTCCTCTTCGGTATCCTCAAGATCTTCTCCAAGCTCTTCTTCCTCCGTCACCAGTTTTATCTCATATGCGTTGCCGTCTCCGTACGGAAAGACGTTGATCGTATCTTCTGCTATAAGTCCCTGCATGATCATCTGATACTTTGTTTCGCCGCCAGTGCTGTCCGGCTCGATGACGTTAAAGTCCATTTCAACGTCCTTTGCACCGAATTCTTCTCCGGTCAAGCTGGACTTAAGCGAGTCGAAAATCTCTTCGTTGTAAGTAGTTAAAGTCACCTTCATGGTGCTGTCCTCTACCTGAGGAGCAACCATGAACACCTGACTTACATCAAAACATCCGGTAAGAGCAAGGGTGCTGAATACGACCAAAAACGATACCCCCAACAACCTGATGGTCTTGCTAAATTTTTCCACCCCTAACCTCCTTGCAGAATAAAATTCTGACGAAATTGAAAAAAACTAATCAAATTATGATCCATTTTACAGAACATATCAAATATCCATCGGCGGAAGCCGGCAACGTCTTCCGGTAGACGATCATCCGGGAGAAGGGGTCCAAATGCTTAACTAAGACTTGCGCCTACCTTGATATATCGTATATATTAATGGAAGTGGGAAAGCTCGTGTATTTCACCGAGTAAATATCGACAGAAGTGCCTGGTTCAGAGGAGGTAAAATGGACTTCGATTTTGACCTATCCGACTTTATCGTCTTCCGTGACAGAACGGAGTGCAACAGAGTACGGAAGATCTCAAAGGAAAAGATTACTGAGCACGAGAACGAGGGACTGAACATCAAGATCATTGAACGGGAGGAGGAATTCTATCTCGCCTTTGCCATGGATCTGGTTGACCGAATACGGAAGAAGCTGGAAAGTGGAGAGGATTTAGTGTTGATCCTACCGGTAGGCCCTGTTCCCCAGTACGATATCGCCGCGCGGGTGATAAACACGTTAAAAATACCGATGGATCACGTTCACACCTTTAACATGGACGAATACGCTGACGAGGACGGCAACACCGCGCCTGAGAGCTGGGAGGGGTCATTCAAACGGGCAATGTACGAAAACTTCTTCAACAAGATCGACGAGTCGCTCCGCCCACCTGAGGAACAGATCCACTTCCCGACTTCCGAGAACATCGATCACTATGGGGATATGATAGAGGAAAACGGTGGTGCGGACGCCTGCTACGGTGGGATAGGCTGGTGTGGGCACATCGCATTCTGGGAGTCCCATCTGGGGGTGGGTTACGAGGACAACCTGGAAGAGTACAAAACTTTGGGGCCGGATATCGTGGAGTTAAATCCGATGACGATAATGCAAAACGCCCTCCACTCCTTCAGCGGGGATTGGTCTTCTGTACCTCCAAAGGCCGCTACCATAGGGCCGGCCCAGATACTGGGGGCCGGACATCGTAGCTTTTGGCTCGACGGCTACATCGGTGGAGGGGTAAGCTGGCAGAGGTTTATCGCCAGGCTGGTGCTGCACGGTCCCGTCACCCCGCTTGTCCCCGGCTCGTTGCTGCAGACGGAGAGTGGCGACGTTACCCTGCTTGGAGGTGTCGCTGACGACGTCGAGATAGATATGGCGTGATTTTCTTTATCGGGATAGTAGAATCCTGTTGCCGGAGGAGCCCTCGCCGGAGGGCTCCTCTCTTTACAATTTAGCAGGGAACGCGTTATTATATGGCGTGACACGCCGGGAGGATTAGTATATGAAGTTTAGCTCGGGTATGATGAAATTGCTTGCAGGAACCCTTGGATTTGTTCTCACTTTGGTCCTCGTTTTCTTTAGCTGGATGTGGCTATCGACCTTTCATCCCGGTGAGGCCAAAACAATGGAGGTCGTTTCCGACGGGTCGGCTCCAGGCCTGTCCGGGGATGAGAACCTTAAGATACTTAGCTGGAATGTTCAGTACATGGCGGGTAAGAACTACCATTTTTACTACGACTCCGGGTCCGGACCCGACGAACGCCCGTCCTCGGATGATATTGACAGAACTACAACAGAGGTCGCCCGCGTCATCCGCGATGAGAACCCTGACGTAATTTTACTCCAGGAGGTAGATGACGGAGCCAAGCGGACCGACCACGAGGATCAACTGGAAAAACTCCTCGCACTTCTCCCCGACGAATATTGCTGTCATGCGTCCGCATTCTACTGGAAGGCTGCCTTCGTTCCTCATCCCCATATAATGGGGTCTGTTGGCATGAAGCTTTCGGTGATCTCTAAGTACAGGATGGTGGATGGGACGCGGTACCGGCTAGCCCTGAAGCCGGACAACTTTATCGTACAGCAGTTTGACTTAAAGCGGGCGGTCCTCGAGGTCAGGTTACCTACGGACAACGGAGATGATCTGACCGTATTTAACACCCATCTTTCAGCCTTTGCCCATGGGACCGACACGCTTACGAAGCAGGTGAACAAGATCGACAGGCTGCTGCGTGAAACAGACACTGAGGGACGTCCCTGGATACTTGGAGGTGACTTCAACCTACTCCCACCCGGGGAAAAGGGCGATGAATACGTTGAGACGAGAAATGGCGTCTACGGAGATGAACGCGAGATAAAGGTTCTATTTGATAACTACCAGCCCGTTCCCACCTACGAAGAGGTTAACGGGGACGACAACGAGGATTGGTTTACCCACTTCCCCAACAACTCGGAGGTGAAAGAACCGGACAAGACGATAGATTACTTATTTCTCTCAGATGGGACCCGGCTGGGAGAGCACTACGTTATCCAGGAGAAAGCTCTAGAAATATCGGACCACCTGCCGGTTGTCGCTGAGGTTTCCTTAGCGGCTAGATAATCCTTCCTTCCATCCCGCCGGAGACGGTAAGGACTTCGCCGGTAACGTGTCCGGCCAATTTGCTGGAGCTTAAGTATAGGATGGCGTTGGCTATGTCCTTCGGGTCCGCGATTTCCTTTATCGGCCTGGTCATCAACTTTTCCTCCTCTACCGAATCACCAGCAATTTGCTCCTCGGCCATGGGCGTCATGGTCCAACCGGGACATACCGCGTTGACCCTTCCCCGTTTCGCCACTTCAACTATCTCGTTCTTGAGAGATCTGGTTAGCCCGTAGGTGATACCTGCCTTTGCCGCGGAGTAGTCAGCATGGCCCGCTTCGCCAAAGACGGCCGCTGTGGAACCAATGATGACAATTGAAGGATCACTTGAGCCTCTCTTTTTCAGATTACTAATGAATTCCCTCGTACAGAGAAAGACGGAGGTTAGGTCGGTTTCTATTGTCCGGTTCCACCGTTCCAGTGTCATGTCGGCAATCGACCTGGCTTCAGCCGGCCAGATCCCCGCATTGGCTATCAGACCGTTGATGGGCCCCAACTCTCCCTGGGCAAGGCTGAAGAGCCGCCTTGTCTCGGCTTCGTCGGTTAAGTCTGCCTGAACGGGTAGCACCTCTACGGATAGTTCCTGCTTAAGGCGGTCAATTTCTTCCATGTGCTGAAATCCCTGGAGGACCAGCCTTGCTCCTTCTCCTGCAAACGCTCTAGCGCAGGCACCTCCGATTCCTCCGGAGGCTCCCGTTATCACGATTGTCTTGTTTTTTAGGCCGGTATCTACCATCTTTCAGCGCTCTTCTCTCTTTTCTTTCTCGCTTACGGTATCCATGCCCAGGATGCTATAGGCCGCGCAACTTCTAGATTGACCTGTCCCGAATGATATCCCGCCAATTATTATCAATATTACCGAGGCCGTCGTGCCAATGGTAATCAACCCGGTAAAGCCGAAAATTGCCAGCAAAATTAGGATCATCCCGACCCTTGTCCGAATTCTGCTATCGAGTTCGCCCACGTTTTTCTTCATTGTTATCTCCTCATAGTTTAAGAAGTAAACCGCAGTAACATTATAAGTCAAGCGGTGGTCAGAAGAAAATCGGGTTATTCTGGGAGAATACCTGCCCGAAGTGCTCTCAGGGTCGTTGTCCTACTGATTTTCAGCACCAGTTTTCTTCTAACGTGTTCATGTGATGCCAACATTTGATACCCGCAATAGCTTGCGGGAGCTTGCAGGTTTTTGATTATAACTGTGAAAGGTTATAATATTTGGGAAGCCGACTTTCGTGTTAAATTCCACCACAGTAATAATAGTTGGCCTCGGGGCGAATAGCGGGCAAGATCGGATGAAGATTTTCTTATCCCGAATTGACCCGATAGCGTCTGAGGTCTTGCCCTTTACTGCGTTTGTCAACCCCGATCACCAAGTATTTATGACGCCTGGGGACCCCCCCGAAAAGATACGTACCTTTTGTGAGAATACAGGTCAGCCAGTACTGCAGGGAAAGGGCGAGATAATCAGGACGGAACTGAAAGCCCTGCTCTTAACTATAGCCCAAATTCGTGACGCGAATTTACTGTAAAACCAACTAAATATAGACTAGGGTTAAGCCTTGACGTGTTCAACTCCGTCAAATTACTTCACCGAACGGGTAATCCAGGTGGCAATTTTCGATATAGTAGTAACTGACGAAATAATGCCCACACAGAGCGGCCTGGCCCTTTTGGGACTACTACTTTCGAAGGCCAAGTTAACGGAGAGGCCACCTTCCGGCCACTTTGACACAAACGACCTAGCCCTTCACCTGGGCCCCTTCAGTTAGGACGTACTGCGTCTAATCGGCCAGGAGAGCTTGAAGGTAGACGACCTACCCCTGCGTAAGAAGGGACAAAGAAGACGGGTCAGGACGGTAATAGGTAACTTGATAAACCTGGCCTCCAAGTTCGTTAGACACGCCAGAAGCTGCAAGCTCAGGTTCCCCCAGGTCAACCCCTGGCGGATACCGTTTAGGAGGATATATCTTTCATTCGACAGCATATAAGTACGATAGCTGGCTATACACAGACAACTATGGTCTTATCTAGACGATCTGTAGGTAGACTGTGGGTTTACGGTAAATATGGACCATTTGAGGTGGTGAAATCGACCTGGTAAACGGAAAAATTAGCTTGTGTCAAAAAACTTGAGATAAAAAGACTCTAACCGGTCAAAGTTTCAGTAGGTAGAGTCAAAAAACGGAAGAAAGGAAGGTGCTTCACGGATTCAAGTTATATTTATTTAGCCTGTCAAGCGTTCGATAAAGGATATGTTGCCGGGTTATGTGTGAATTGAGGTAAACGTACTATTGGACAGAATTCCCGGCGACATTGGGGATAGATTAAGGTTGTCAGAGGACACAACCACCCTTAGAAGTTTGAGAACCTGTCGCCGGTAGTATTCTAGCAGCGAACTGTAGGCTGCGTTAGCTTTACCATCGCTCCTGCTGGAGTCTGCACTTAAACCATTTTTCCTGTCCTTCGGTAAGCCCGTCCAGGTGCTCTCTGGTCCACTCAATATCTCCCTCGATGAGAGCGGATCTCTCTTCATCTGATAAGTTGTACGCCTTGAGCGCTTTGCTGCAATCTTCCGTGAGTTCGCCAATGAAATCGTCTCTATCACAACATCTTTCTAGTACTGCTTCTACTGCCAGTTTACACATGTTTAGCCACCTCCATGTTTCTCTTGCGGTCCCAACTTGTTTATTCCATCGGGACTGTTATTACATTATATTGTAATTTGTGCATACGTGGATGAATATGATCTCGATTAACTGGAACCGTGATCCGTTGTTTAATTTAAAGGGTGATTGAGGTGGTAAAATCCAACTACGGATCAATATAATCCTCATTTGATCAGGCCTGAAAGACTGACCGGTGTGGACTCAAACTCTTTCTGATGATCCCAGAGAATGGTACCATGTGGAAAATGAAGCTGAAGTATTCTTGGAAGCAGGCCAACATAATGCAGAATTTTGTATAAGATAGAACTGTCCCCGAGGAGATGAAGATCATAGTTAGAGTTTGCCCCCTTTTTTACAATATCATTGGCAACGATATTTCACAGGTTTGCCGTGAGTTAATTGGGTTGACAATGGAGGTATATTATGAATGCATGTTGCGGAGGATCTGAAGAAGCGAAGACGTGCCTGTCAAACATATTTGCCAGTCTGGACCTGGAACATTTAGAAGAGCTGGAGGACAGGGTGCGAATGATAGACTTCAAGGAAGGAGACCTGATCTTCCAGGAGGGGTCACCGACGGACGGGGTGTTCATTATCTGCCAGGGGTTTGTCCGATACGGGAAAAGCGAAAAGAACAACGGTGAAAAAGTTACTCTGAGGCTGGTCGGCCCGGGGGAGATGCTCGGGGTAGAGCGGTTGTTTACCGACTCCCTCAGCCCTCACTTCGGCCGTGCGAGGGCCCTCGTGGAGACGACTACGGGTTTCATCGAGAAGAGCTACTTTCTATCTTTCCTTCAATCGAAGAACGGCGCCTTCTTTGACTTTGCCAAGGTACTTGCCCGCGACGTAAGGGCGTTCGAGGCGAGATTAATTCGTTGCACCTGCAATACGATAGAGAACAACCTTGCAGAATTGTTGCTTCACCTGGGGAACAAGTGGGGGAAGCAGAGGGATGGCGAGATAGTGATCCCGTTCAAGTTTACCCGCAAGACCCTGGCGAGCATTATCGGGGTCTCAAAAGGATCGGTTACCAATGCACTCAAGAACTTTGAGGAAAACGGTTGTATGAAAAGGACCGCCGGTCAAGTTATAATTACGGACCCGGAGGGACTTGAAGACCTGGCAAGCTGTAGGTCGTTGAACTGTGGATGTCTTTAGTAGGTTTTTTGTCCGTTGTTTGAGATTTATCCTCCCAACTAGTTCCCCTTAAGGAAACGTGATGTATGAACATTAATAGCAGGGAATTCACGGAAGTGTTTGATTTTCTATCGTCTTACCTGCAAGGGGTCGATAGAAAAGAGGTTGAAGGTATTTCGGATTCCATCTTCATAACCAGGTACAAAGAAGACGACTTGATAGTCCAGGAGGGGTCTCTGGCGTCGACCGTTTACGCCGTCCGAGACGGACTTGTCAAGGTGGGCAAGTACGCCATCTCCGACAAGAGGAGGGTCTTGAGGTTTCTCACCAGCGGTGGATGGTTCGGGTTGGAGTCGTTGTTCATGGAAAAACAGGAGTCCAACATTCAGTATGCTAGAGCGGTTACCGATGCAGAACTCATCCTCGTAGAGAGGGGAGCATTCAGGGAATTGTTAAAGTCTCAACCGGATTCGCTGTTTAGCCTTTGCAACTGGCTATCACGAGAGGTGGCGACCCTGGAGCTCAAGCTGACCCGGGACTTCGCCGAAGGGGCAAAGCAGAACCTCTGTTTCCTTCTGGTCGCCCTTGCCGAAAGGTTCGGAGAGGATGTAGAATCCGGGACACTTGTTAACCTAAAGCTGCCCAATCATACTCTGGCCAACCTCCTGGGAATCACCACGGAGACTCTTCGGAGGTTGATAAAGAAAATGTCTGATGACGAGATCATAAGGAGCGATGGGACCAGGATTACCATCAAGGACAAGGAATCTCTTAAACAGACCGCCAATATCAACGATTTTTACCTGGACCTCTTGAAGGACACTTTTTAAGCGGCCACCGATAGAAGGCGTCATCGGGAGACGCTTTTCCGTGTGCCCTTAAATTATCCTCCTCCGTTTGTCTGCTACGTTGCCGTGCTTCCTACCCCTGCTTCCTCCCGTTCTATTTCAATTATTTGATCGTTTAACGCTTCTAGTTCCTTCAGCACAGGTCCGGGGGCACCGGTTACGGCGAGTTTCAGCCCGACCCTCTCCGGGTTGATATTCATCCCGGAGAGCCTTTGCTTTGCGATCTTTACGTTCTCTTCGGTTGTAGTTGCGCATTCGGGAGAGAACGGGTCAGAGCCACCCTCACAGGTTCCAACGAATACTCCCTGAGCCCCCTGTTCGAGGGCGTATACTATCCATTCCGGTGTTACCATTGCACCATCGGGTATCTCCACCGGCAGGATATTGCTAGAATAGAGCTGCCTGCGGTTTGACAGCATATCGAGGGCTACGTAAGAGCAGTTGCTGTCCAAAAACGCCAGCAGCCTCGGCTCCGGCGCGTTATCAAGGAGGCCCTTGACCTCGGACAGGACCTGATCGGAGCGGAAGTTCTTTACCGAGATCGCCGATCGGGGGCAGGAGCTAAGACACAATCCACAGCCTTTGCAGAGTAGTGAGTTTACCGTGGCCTTTCCGTTTGCTCCCATCTCGACCGCGTTAAACGGGCAGTTGTCAATGCATTGGGGCGCCTGCAGTCCCTCACACCCGTCGCAGGTGCTTTCGTCTATCTCCGCGATCACGGGGTCGAGCTTCACCTCGTCAACGCCGATTAAGTTGCTTACCCTCGAAGCTGCGGCACCACCCTGTAGCACTGAACTGGGTATGTCCTTGGGCCCCTGCGCCGCTCCAGCGATAAATACTCCCTTTGCCTGCGTGTCCACCGGCTTGAACTTGGGGTGGCTTTCCTTGAGAAAACCGTCGTTACTTTTCGGTAACTTCAAGAGTTTCGCAATCTCCTTTGTCCCCTCCGACGGTACTATTGCCGGAGCAAGGACGACGAGGTCGTAGTCGTATTCGAGTTGTTCGTTGAGTGTCGTGTCCACGGCTTTAATCCTTATGCGGTCTTCTTTTGTCGGTTCAACCGAGGACGGACGGCCGCGGATGAACTCGATGTTGCTGTTCTGGGTATCGTTATAGAATTCCTCGAAACCCTTGCCCGCGGCGCGGATGTCCGTGAAGAAGATGGAGAGGCGGGTCCCCGGGCCGAGCATGTTTCTTAGCAGTCTCGCCTGTTTCATGGAATACATACAGCATATCTGTGAGCAGTACTCGTTATGGTCTTTGTCCCTCGAGCCAGCGCAGAGCACCCAGGCGACATTCTCCGGGGTCCTGCCGTCCGACGGCCTGACTATGTTGCCCTGAGTCGGCCCGGTACCGGTCATCATTCTTTCTAATTGCCCGGCGTGAATTATATTGTCGTTTTCTTCGTAGTTGTATTGACCGACCTTACTCAGGTCGTAGATGTCGAAGCCGGTGGCGACGACGATAGTGTCGACGTTCAACGTGCGGTGTTCTTCCGTCTGGCTGAAGTCTATGGCGTCGACCGGGCAGGATTCTACACAGAGTGAGCCGGGAGGATGTTCCGAAGACGGCTGGATACAATTATCCATGTCTATCAAGTAGGTCTCCGGGACGGCCTCTTCGTGGGTAGAGTATATGGCCGTCCTCGTTCCCAGGCCGTAGTCGAATTCGTTCTCTACCTCCACGGGGCAAACGTCCGTACAGTCTCCACAGGCGGTACACCTGTCAGTTACGTATCTTGGGTTGATCGTTATGTCAACGTCGTAATTGGTTACTGACCCTCGAACGTCGTCGATATCGGTGTAGGTGAAGACGGTTATGTTTTCATGTGTCATCAAGTCGGACATCTTTGGATCTAGGATACAGGGGGCACAGTCCAGCGTGGGGAACGTTCTACCCAGACGCCCCATTCTTCCACCGATGTCCGGCCTTTTCTCTACGACGTACACCTCGAAGCCCTCGTCGGCGAGGTCTAGCGCCGCCTGAATGCCGGCAATACCGGCGCCGATCACCAGGGCGCTGTTTCCAATGGACGCCCGTAGCTCCTCTAGGGAGTCGTTTCTTTTGACCTTTTCAACTTTTCCGGCTATTTCTGACTTCGCCTTTTCCAGTGCCTGGCGGTGGTCGTCGTAGTGGACCCAGGAGTTTTGTTCACGCAGGTTGGCTATCTCTAGCTGGTACGGGGAGAGGTGAGATTTTCCGACTGCAGTTCGAAATTCCTCTTCGTGAAAGTGAGGAGAGCAAGCGCCGATAACGGCGCCGTCCAGTCCCTGTTCATCTATCTCCTCGGTGATCACGTTTTGTCCCTGCTGTGAGCATATGTTTTCGTGGACTCTTGTATGGGCTACACCGTCAAGATCTGAAGCAAATTCCTCCAGTTCAGGGATATCTATTACGTCCGAAATATTGCCTCCACACCGACACAGGAAAACACCAATTTTCTTACCCATGTGGACCTCCTAAATGTTGCAAAGACCGATATTCCCGACCAAACCTTCGGGAAAACTCTAATAGGGGTTTCGTTTAATCAAATGGTCCGATACGTGAACCCCTTAAATTCATTTAAATTTTTTGATTTAATTACTCTACTCGCCCTACCTCAATTTCCTCCTCGAAACTCCCTCGGCCGATTAGGCCCTATACCTTGCCCGTTAGCTGTTGTTCTTTAACCTCGGAGTAGGTAGATTTCTCTTTGTCCACGAATGTCCCGACGACAATGTCGGCATCAGGGTCCATCTCGATATCCACTTTCGTAGGATCGGCACCGTCCTGGATTACTGATCTCTCCTTGTAGGACTTCAACTCGTCCAGGGCCTCTCCCTGCCCGTTTTTCCTGCCAAATCCAGTTGGACATGGTGAAATTACCTCTACAAAGGTAAATCCCTTTTTGGTCAATATCTTTTGGAATGCCTTCTTCATCCTGCGGACGTGTAAACTAGTCCACCGGGCTACGTAGACGGCCCCTGCCGAGGCAGCTAGGTTGGGTAAGTTGAACGGCCTCTCGAAATTTCCATAGGGGGCGGTCGTTGCCATAGCGGTCTTTGGCGTGGTTGGGGCTACCTGCCCCCCGGTCATCCCGTAGGTGTAATTGTTCACACAGATTACCGATAGATCGATATTTCTTCTTGCCGCGTGGATGAAGTGGTTTCCCCCTATAGAGAAGAGGTCGCCGTCTCCGCTAAATACCGTCACGTTTATGTCGGGATTTGCCAGCTTAAGGCCGGTGGCGAACGGTATTGCCCGGCCATGTGTGGTGTGGTAGGAGTCAGACGCGACGTACCCGGCAACTCGGCCGGTACATCCTATTCCTGAAACTACGGAAAAGTCGTCCAGGCCAAAACCTTCATCGTCCAACGCGTGACAGTAGGCGTTGAGAGCCGTACCCAATCCACACCCGGAGCACCATATGTGCGGAAGGCGGTCTGGGCGAAGGTACTTTTCCATGGGGTGTTTTGTCTGAACGTCCTGTGGCTTTTGTGGCTTCTCGTCCAGCGTCGTTAACGGCATCTTAGCAGGCACCTCCTGGTTGCAACTATGGCTTTGTTGTAGCTCTGGGAATTACGCCCTTTGGTGGTTACTTTGAGGTTCGCAGATCGTCTCCTAACTGTCATAGCTAAATTCGTCCCCCGATTTTTCGCTGATCCAGATGGCAAAATCCGGGCATACGCGTTCACATAGCCCGCAGTTAACGCATTCTTCGGGAGCGGTAGGCACTGGTGGGCGGTATCCTTTCTTGTTGAGGTCCTCTGACTCCTCCAGAACGCCTCTGGGACAAAACTCTATACACGAACCACACCCCTTACAGTATTCTTCCCTTATGTGGATGAGTCCTTTATCCGTTTCCCAGCTTTTTACCTCTTCTGCTTGACTGACTTTCATTTATCTCTCCCCTCCAGATTTATCTTAAGTTACATGACAACTGCTACGGTACCTAGTACCGTCTTGTTTGAAACATCGCCGGGAATACACTCCGGCGTTTATCTACTAGAATTGTTAATTAACTATAAAATTTGGTGAGTAACAAATAAATGAGCTGGGTCATTTGCCAATATGACATAAATCAATTGTTTCTTCTCGGCGGTCGGTTTAGAGGTTGGGTAGTTTCCTGATGAAGAATTCTTCCTCTCCGTAACTAGTTTTTATCAACTCCTCCTCTTCTAGGAGTTTGTTGACTACTCCCCAGTCGGCTCCAGCCCTTGCCAGCAACTCATCGACTCCTTCTCGTTTCATCGGGTGAACTGAAGTGATGCTTAACAGGTCGTGTTCGACGTCCCCCGAGAACGAGAACTCGTTGCCCTCGTAACCGATCAGGTACTCGACGTCCCGTAGTTTTTCGTCGAAGCTCTGGAACCAATGATTGATAACCTCCTCCGTAGCTGGTTTGGCCCACTCTTCTGCAGGTGGGCGGGTGGGTATCGCGATGTAGGCGCTGTCTGGGTCTAACTGCTCCAGGAAATCTCCCACCTTCTCGGAGTCCTCCTTCCCGTCGTTCAACCCCTGGATGAGCATGGACTCAGTTGATAAGTGGCCGTCGAATCCCTCTGCGAAGGCCAGTGCCCCTTCCAGTATTCTCGACAGGTCTAACGACTTATGAGGCCTATCTACGCCCTTCCAGACCTCTTCGCTTACCGCATCC
>JAGXLQ010000144.1 GCA_018334595.1 Candidatus Bipolaricaulota bacterium
AGAAGGGGACGAGGAATGGGTATTTTACGAGGGCCCACCAACTGCCAATGGCAAGCCTCACTTTGGGCACCTGATGGCGCGGGTGTATAAGGACCTCTTCCCCCGCTACAAGACCATGAGGGGATACCACGTCAAGAGAAAAGGGGGCTGGGACACACATGGATTGCCCGTCGAGCTCGAGGTTGAAAAGGAACTCGGGCTGGACAACAAGGAAGAAATTGAGGACTACGGGATAGAGAAGTTCGTCGAGAAGTGCAAGGAAAGCGTATGGCAATACAAGGGCGAATGGGAAAGGATGATGGAGCGCATGGGGTTCTGGATAGATCTGGATGATCCCTACATCACCTACGAAGACGACTACATCGAGACCTTGTGGTGGGAGCTAAAGAACATCTGGGAACAGGGACTGCTGTACAAGGGTCACAAGGTCCTTCCGTATTGCCCCCGCTGCGGCACCGGCCTATCCTCACACGAGGTGGCCCAGGGCTATGAGATGACCGAGGACCCCTCCATCTTCGTCAAGTTTCCGATCGAAGGCGAACCCGACGCGAGCCTGTTAGCCTGGACGACGACCCCGTGGACGATCCCGTCGAATACGGCACTGGCAATTAGTTCCGAGCTCTGGTACGCCAGGGTTAGCGTCGAGGGCGAGGAGTTAATTATGGCCAAAGCCCTCCTGGACAAAGTCCTGGGGCCGGATTACGAACTAATAGAAGAGTTCAGCGGGGAAGAACTCGTCGGAAAGAGTTACGAACCACCATACAGATTATCCCAAGACCCCGGCGCGTACGAGGTTCACGACGCGGATTTCGTTACCCTTGACGAGGGAACGGGTATAGTCCACGTCGCCCCCTCGTTTGGCGAGGAGGACGCTGAACTGGGTGAGAGGGAAGGGATTCCCTTCGTCCAGCCTCTCGACCTGGACGGCAAATTCACCTCCATGTTTCCATTTGCCGAGGGCGAGTTCGTCAAAGACGCTGACGACGACATCGTCGAGGACCTGGAGGAACGCGATATCCTCCTCAGACACGAGCCCTACGAACACGAATATCCGTTTTGCTGGCGGTGCGATACGCCTCTTTTGTACTTTGCGCTGGACTCTTGGTACGTGAAGACAACCGAAAAAAAGGACGAAATCATCGGGAACAACCAGAAGATAAGTTGGCACCCAGGCCACATGAAGGACGGGCGATTCGGAGATTTTCTGGACAACCTCAAGGATTGGGCACTTAGCAGGGACCGCTACTGGGGTACCCCCCTGAACATCTGGACGTGTAACGATTGTGGCCACCAACTGGCAGTAGGCAGCCGCAAGGAACTGGTCGAACATGCGGCAGACCCAAAGTTAGCAGAGGAAGTAGAATTCCACCGACCCTTTATCGACGAAGTCAAGCTGACCTGCCCCAGTTGCGATGGGGAGATGGAGAGGGTCCCTTACGTCCTGGATACGTGGTTTGATTCGGGGTCCATGCACACGGCACAACTTCACTACCCATTTGAGAATCAAGACGAATTCACCCAGTACTTCCCCGCCGACTTCATCTGTGAGGGACAGGACCAGACGAGAGGATGGTTCTACACACTCCACGTTACGAGTACCCTGTTACACGGACAGAGCTCTTTCAAAAACGTCCTGGTAACTGGTTATGGCCTGGATTCGGAGGGCAACGCCATGAGCAAGAGCAAGGGCAACGTCATCGACCCCTGGAAGATGATCAACAAATACGGAGCGGACGCCATTCGATGGTATCTCTATTCTTCGACTGCACCGTGGAAGACGAGACGCCTGGAAGAGGAGGGCCCCGGCGAGGTACTGTACAAGTTCCTCGACACGGTGAAGAATACGTACAACTTCTTCTCCCTGTACGCGGATATTGATGACTTCGACCCGGACAGCGTTTCCCCAGCGGACGTCGAACCTTCACTCATCGATCGCTGGATTAACTCCCGGCTCGCAGAGACAGTGAGTTCAGTAACCGACGCCCTCGACGGCTACGACGTGCCAGCTGCAACCGGGGCGATAAAGGAGTTCGTCGACGACCTCAGCAACTGGTACGTGCGCTGTTCCCGGGAAAGGTTCTGGAGCAGTGGTCCTTCAGCCGACAAGACGTCTGCCTACTATACCCTGTATCGGGCGCTCGTAGACCTGAGCAAACTATTCGCCCCATTTACCCCGTTTCTCGCGGAGGAAATCTATCAAAACTTGAAGGGCTCCGAAGAGAGCGTCCACCTGGCTAACTGGCCCGAGGTGGACGAATCCGCCGTCGATACAAACCTCGAGGAGCGGATGAAGGAGGTAAGAACTCTCACCGGCCTGGGAAGAAAGGCAAGGAGCAAGGCGGGAATAAAGGTTAGGCAACCACTCAGAAAGATCGTCGTCAAACCAAAACGGGACCTACCCGACCTCTCCGAGGAACTCCTCAAGATAATTAGAGAGGAACTCAACGTAAAAGAGATCACCTTCGAGGAAGACCTGCAGAAATACTACGTCCCCGTAGTCGAACCGGACTTCAGCAAACTGGGACCGAAGTTCGAATCGGATGCCCAGCTCGTCGGAGACCTCGTAAAGAAGAAAGATAACGAAGCAATCGCGAATCTCCTTGAGGGGCAGGGCGAATTTCAGGTAGAGTCGGAGGACGAAAGCTTCAAAGTTACCAAATCAGACGTGACAATATCCTACGAGCCCGGAGAGGACTACGCCGAGGTTGAGGATAGAAAGTACGACCTGCTGCTCGACCTCTCACTTGACAAAGAGCTACTGGAAGAGGGCTACGTCAGGGAACTGATCAGGCGAATCCAGCAGTTACGAAAGGAGGCAGGTTTTGAGGTCACCGACAGGATAGAGCTATTCTTTAGAGCCGACAGCAAGGTAAACAGGGCAATAGAGAAACATTCAGAATATCTCAAGTCGGAGACGCTGGCCCAGAGCCTGAGCTTAGACGAGCTTCCGGACGAGGTCGATATCACGAAACAGGAAAGCCTAAACGGGAAAGAAGCGACAATTGCACTCAATAGAATCAGCTAAAGCTGTGAGATGGGAGGGCAGTAAATCCCACATAGAGAGCTCCGACGCCTGGACGAAGTTAGTCTTCAAGGAGAAGGTCGACTCCACGAATAGCTTCATCAGGAGAGAGGCGGGACTGAAGCAGGGTGTCGTGGTCGTAGCGGAGACTCAAACCCGGGGGAGAGGAAAGGGAGATCATTCCTGGGTATCCCCGAAAGATGGCCTGTGGTTTTCGGCGTTGATCGATGCCTGGCCCCGTCGGCTCCACCAGAATCTCTACGTGGGCGTCCTGAAGGGAATAAGGAGAGCTCTCAGAAGCTACGGGGTTACCGCGGAGATCTCCAGGCCCAACGACCTCGTTGTACGCCGTAAGAAGATAGGCGGTATCCTCCTGGAAGAGGACTCACGGGGCATAATCATGGGCGCGGGGCTTAACGTGAACAATGATCCCCACCAACTACCGGGGGAGTTAAGTCGTGACTCTACGTCCCTACGCCAACTGAAGGAACATAAGGTAAATCTGGACAAGCTGTTACGCACAATTCTAACCGAAATCGAAGGTGTAACTTTCGACTTAAATAGAGATTACCAATAAAACCGCGAGGAGGATAATAATGAATACAACAACTATTATCGGTTCTCAATGGGGCGATGAGGGCAAAGGAAAGATCGCAGACCTGTTAAGCGAGACCGCTGACTGGGTAGTAAGGTTTAACGGCGGGCCAAACGCCGGACATACGGTCGTGGACGAAAAAGGAGAGTTTAAGTTCCACCACTTACCCTCTGCTAGCCTACGTAAAGACTGTAAGGTATTGCTCGGCCCGGGGATGGTCATTAACCCGGTTGGTCTAGTCGAGGAGTTGGACCAACTGCAGGAAAAACGGGACTTACAGCCAGAGATTTACGTAGGGTCACGGGCACACGTAATCACCCCCTACCATCCCGTGCTGGAAGTCCTTGAAAAGAGCAAGGAAGAGGTTGGCACGACCGGAAGGGGGATCGGCCCTACATATCAGGACAAGGCAGCTCGTAGCGGCTTCCGGTTCATGGACCTCGTGGAAGATGACTTCGAGGACCGCTTTCAGGAGAGGTTGGGTAGGCTAAATGAGATCTGGGGGGACCCGGAGGGCCTGACGGAGCTGGATACCTCCGAGTTTTCGGAAGCGGTTTCGCGACTAAGAGAAATTCTCAAACCGGATAGGATGGTTAACTCCTCCCCGTTGATCAACGAAGCAATTGATAAC
>JAGXLQ010000145.1 GCA_018334595.1 Candidatus Bipolaricaulota bacterium
AATACCGCAATAAGGGTCAAGAACGGTGCCACCGTAATGGTCGCGGGTAAGCACGCCGTGGAGAGCGACCTGAGGGTAACCGAGGAGATATTTAAACCAGTAGGGATCGTGGAAGAGGTACGAAACGAGGGCTTGATGGACCCGATCACCGGCTTTTCCGGCTCCGGTCCGGCCTACGGCTACCTCATCATCGAGTCGCTAATTGAAGCAGGCGTCAGGGTCGGCCTCCCCCGGGACCGCGCTACAAACCTAGCAGCACAATCCCTGTTAGGAGCGGCAAAGATGGTCCTCGAGACAGGAGAACACCCTGCAAAACTGAAGGACATGGTCACGACACCGGCCGGAGTAACCGTAGACGCCGTCATGAAGCTCGAAGAGGGCGGCATCCGCGTGGCGTTCTTCAACGCCATCGAGGAGGCAGCAAGGAAGTCAAAACAGCTCAAGCTAGACTCCGAATAGTCCTTAATTCCTCAGTCACTTAATTGCTTGCGGGCAGGGGAGAAAGCGAGCGGGAAAAGTTTATCCACCTCGAGCGGGCTAATTTCAGCCCTGGACGGGAGAGACGTGGCACATCACTGGAATAACTAACCTTAATTATTTACCATCTAGTAATAACATGACCTGTAAGGTTTTGGGACGTTGTTAGAAGAAAGGAATTGTTCGTACGTCAATTTGATGAACGAAATCTTGTCCCGCGCCACTCAATTGAGCATTTCACAAGTAAGAAGGGAAGGGTTTGCTTGGTCCCGGTTGTGAGGACGCGGGTTTCGATTGAGAGCTGGTTCACGGTCGCGAGGGCATATTGATGAGCCGCGGGAGAAGAGCTCAACAAAGGTAGTACTTGGAGGAATCTAAAATGTGTCTAGCTATCCCGGGAGAAGTGTTAACGATAGACGACAACCTGGCAACGGTTGATATAAATGGAGTTGAGCAGGAAGTAAGGCTTGATACCCTACCGGAAGAGGCCGATAAGGGTGATTACCTTCTTGTCCACACGGGATTTGCGATAAAGAAATTATCTCCCGAAGAGGCGAAAGAGACACTGGACCTGTTCGACGAATTAATTGAGATAAACAGGGAGATGGACGAGGAAAGTGAAGTTTAAGTTCAAGGATAAAGAACGGGCCAAGCAACTGATCGGGGTTATTGAAGATTACGTTCCCGACCGCGGTATCAAGATAGTCCACGTCTGCGGGACCCACGAGGTAACTATAACGAACAACGGGATCCGCAGCCTGCTTCCAGAAGGAGTAGACATCAGAGAAGGTCCGGGGTGCCCTGTCTGCGTAACACCTACACGTGACCTGGACGCGGCAATAAAGCTTGCCCGTAAAGGTGCTATTATCGCCGCCTTCGGAGATATGATGAACGTACCGGGAACGGAGTATTCCCTCAACGACCTGGGGCCCGAAGGGGCCGAGGTCAAGATGGTCTACAGCGTTAGTGGCGCCGTGGAACTAGCCCGGAAGGTCGACTCAGAAGTGGTCTTCCTGGGGGTTGGGTTCGAAACTACGGCTCCGATGACGGCCGCCGTCCTGTCAGAGGACCCGCCCGACAACTTCAGCATTATCCCCAGCAACAAGTTGATTCCACCGGCAATGGCCAGCCTTATGGAGTTACCGGATAATAACGTAGATGGCTTTATCGCCCCCGGCCACGTTTCTACCATAATCGGGTGCCGCCCTTACGAGCCGATAGCCGAGAAGTACGGGGTCCCCATCGTCGTCGGTGGATTTGAACCGTTGGACATACTCTATTCCATTGCCCTTATCGTCAAGGGTGTCGCTACGGAGAACCCAAGCGTCGAGAACGGCTATCCACGAGCAGTTAACTACGACGGAAACTCCCGATCACGGGAGTTAATCGAAGAGGTATTTCGGGTCGAGCCTGGACTCTGGAGGGGTATAGGGAAGATTCGGGACTCCGGCCTGGGGTTGAGGGACGAATACAAACAGTACGACGCCCTTGCCAGGTTCGACGTCCACCCCGAAGAGGGGGAAGAAGTTCTTCCCAACTGCCTGTGCCCACAGGTTCTGACCGCCCGGGCTACTCCCGATCAGTGCGGTATGTTTGGGGAAGAGTGCACTCCCGGTCATCCCTACGGACCTTGCATGGTGGGGGACGAAGCAATGTGTAACATATGGTTTAAGTATGGAGGTAGACCACAGCTATGACCGCTGAAGGCAAGGAAAAAATTAAGGTCATCCACGGTGCCGGCGGCAAGGCCATGGACGAACTAATCGGCAATCACGTGTTGAACACGTTCACGAATAAGTCAGCCGGGAAGATAGGCCTTGATAACCTCGACGACGGGGCCACTATAGAGGGATACGCAGGAAGGACCCTCGTCTTGACCACCGACAGCCACGTGGTGAGCCCTCTCTTCTTTCCCGGGGGTGACATCGGAAGGTTGGCGGTCAGCGGCACGGTAAACGACCTGGCAGTAATGGGTGCCGACCCCCTGGCGTTGACCTCAAGCATAATAGTTGAAGAGGGACTTGAAATGAACGTCCTGGACAGGATTTTTCAGTCCATGGAGGAGACCTGCAGGGAGGCTGGGATGCCGATAATTACCGGGGATACAAAGGTCATGGAGCGGGGCAACATCGACAGGATAGCTATTAACACTGCCGGGGTCGGCGTCGCCGATGAACCCGTACCGGACTCCGGTTTTAGTCCCGGGGACAAGATAATAGTAACGGGCACTATTGGTGACCACGGCATGGCGTTAATCCAGTTCCGGGAGGGGCTGACCTTTAAGACGAAGCTGAAATCGGATACCGCCCCGCTTAACCACCTCCTGAAAATAGCTCGCGACGCCGGAGACGTAACGGGAATGAAGGACCCGACGCGGGGAGGGCTGGCAGCCGGGTTAAACGAGATGGCGGACAAGAGCCATCTAGGGCTGACGATCCACGAGGGGAAGATACCGATTAAAGACCCCGTAATGGGAGTGTCGGATCTGATTGGGATCAGCCCTTACAACGTCGCAAACGAGGGAAAGGCAATAATCATGGCATCACCGGGTACGGCAGAGGACGTAGTAGGTGCATTACGGGATAACCCGTTGGGTAAGGACGCTAAGATAATCGGAGAGGTAACTGAAGAGAGGCCAGGCAAGGTAATCTTAGAGACGGAAGTAGGCGGTAGACGTTTTCTCGACGCCCCACTGGGGGATCCAGTGCCGCGGATCTGCTAGCACGCCTTGAAGTTGCTTTACCAACGCATACAGGCTGGTTGATAGAAAGGGGTTATTTTAGTAAATTTTCTCACGAGGTAAACATCTGGAGGGATATTTGAGTGTCTAAACACAGGATATACGAAATAGCGAAAGAACTTGGGTTGGAAAGCAAGGAGATGCTGGGACTGCTGGAAGAACTCGGTATGGAAGATCTCACCCCGCTAAACACGGTTGACGAGGAAGACTATAACTTAATACGTGACCTTTACGAAGGGGAAGAGGAGGAAGCAGTTTCAGAGGAAGAGTCCGAAGGGAAAGAGGAAGGGGCCTTTGATGAAGAGGAAGAGGAAGAGGTTTTAGAGGAAGAGGAACAAGCCTTGGATGAAGAGGAAGAGGTCGTAGAAGAAGAGGAAGAGGCTCCCCTTAGACCGGCAATTATATCGATCCTTGGGCACATTGATCACGGGAAAACTACTCTACTCGATACGATTAGAGAGACGAGGGTGGCCAACAGAGAAGCGGGTGGGATAACACAGTCCATTGGCGCATATCAACTCGACTGGAATGACAACACCTTTACCTTCATAGATACGCCCGGCCACCGGGCCTTCACCGCTATGCGGTCACGTGGAGCCCAGGCAACTGACATTGCAATACTGGTCATCGCTGCCGACGACGGGATCATGGACCAAACCCGTGAAGCCATTGATCACATTCGAGCCGCAGATATCCCCATGATCGTGGCGATTAACAAGATCGACAAGAACAACGCGAACCCCCACGAGACGATGAACCAACTTGCTCGCCAAGATATAACTCCGGACGACTGGGGTGGAGATACGATAATGGTCCAGATATCGGCCCTGACCGGAGAAAACGTCGACGAGTTACTGGACATGTTAAACCTGGTCGCACAAATGGAGGACCTCCGTGGAGACCCCGAAGGAGAGCTGGACGGTTTTATCGTTGAGAGCCACCTCGACCCGAGGATGGGACCTCTCGCCACGGCAGTAATCAAAGAGGGGACCTTAAAGTCCCGGGATATCCTTGTGGTCG
>JAGXLQ010000013.1 GCA_018334595.1 Candidatus Bipolaricaulota bacterium
GAGCGAGGAAGAGTTATAATCGCCCAATAAAAATTCTTAGCCCTCTCCCTGGTTACCCTTCGACAATACTCCTCTGGTGTCTCCCGGGGGGAAGTCTTGGGGTTAAGCTCTTTCTGCACGGCTTATTCCCCCCAGGAAGACCTTTGCTGCGGTCAACAGAAACAGCCAGACCTTCTCGCCTTTGGACACAGTGGGACGCCTGTGAAGGACGTCGTAGTCGATGCTCTCTATCTTGTCGAGAATCTTTAACCCTCCCAGGTTGAATAGAGCTACGTCCACCTTTACGCGGCCGTCGAGGGTCGACACGAGTTCAAGCCCCTCCTGGAGCAGCTCTCTTGCCCTATTTACCTCGAACTCCATCAACCTGACGAAGTTTTCGTTGTATGCTCTATTCTCGAGTTCATCTCGGGAATAATTGAACCTCTCCATGTCCTCTCTCGGGACGTAAACCCTCCCCATCCTCTCATCACGGTCGACGTCCTGCCAGAAATTGGTCAGCTGGAGGCCGGTACAAGTCTTATCTGACAACTCGATCCGCCTATCCCCCCCATAACCAAATATATTAAGGAAAATTCTTCCAACCGGGTTTGCCGAGTGCTCGCAGTAATATAGCAGGTCCTCGTAAGTCTCATAAGAGCTATTCTTCTGGTCAAGCCGGTTAGCAGTAATAATCTTTTTAAACGGCTTGAGCGTCAACCCGTTTGCCTCAATCGTATCCTTCAACGCGACGAGAATAGTGTTCCCCGTAAAGTCACCCTTCTCAACTCCTTCTAGTTCTCTTTCCCATTGATCGAGCGCTTCCAAATTCCCCCCTTCGAGCTCATCACCGAGGTCATCGGTATACCTGCTAAACGCGTACAGGGCATGGATATACTTCCTCTTGTCTTGGGGAAGTAGCCTGCTCACCACGGTAAAGTTCTCGTAGTTTTCCGTATTAATCTTTCTACACTTCTCGTACGCCCGCTCGACGCTCATGCTGTTGGCGTACAGATCGGGCGTTAGCTTGGATAGCTCGACCATAAAACTCCTGGGTTGACGCCGGGTAAATTTGTCCGTGTTACGGGTGTTCCGCAGCTAACCACCAAGGACCTGAAGGATAACCTGCCTCTTCCTCGAATGGTCAAGTTCTATAAGGAAAATCCTCTGCCAGTTTCCAAGTTGAAGCTCTCCGTCGATTACGGGAATTGTTTCGCTGGCACCCATCCCGAGTGACTGGCAGTGGGCGTGTCCGTTTGGCACCTCGTCCTCCGTCATGTTTTCCGTGCGAATTGAGAAGTCATTGTGTCGATAGTAGTCGTCTTCAGGGGCAAACGCCTTGAGAAAATCTGCCATGTCCTTTAACAGCAGCGACTCGTTTTCGTTGATGCGAATCGCAGCGGTCGTATGCCTGCTGAATATGACCAGTGCCCCATTCTCCAGGTCCTCTTCGTCGACAAACTTTTTCACCTTATCCGTTATGTCTATGAACTCGGGTGCTTTCGTCGTCTGAATCTCCAACACTTCCGTCGAAGTCGAAGTCAACATTGTAAACCTCCTTTAATCCACCAATGTGTCGTCAAATTGTTCTAAAACTTCTTCAACCGCCGATACAGCAGATTGAGGGGTTGAAGCACCTGCAGTGATGCCCACCCGTTTAACTCCTTCAAACCAGGTAGGCTCAATTTCCGTTTCGTCCTTAATATGGTGGGTCTCGATACCCGTGCTCGCTGAAACCTCGGCAAGTTTCCGCGTGTTTGCGGAATTCTTGCCCCCCACTACCAGGATGATATCTACCTCGTCGGCAAGCCTCTCCGCGGCCTCGTATCTCCGTCGGGTTTCCCCGCAGGTCGTATCCACTATCTTGACTTGTTCGAGCTCGTCGCTGTGGACCTGAAGGAATCTTGCCGCAAAGTCAAAGAAATACTTCTTGCCCTTTGTCGTCTGGGATAAGAGCGCTACTTTCCCTTTGCGAATGTTAACGTCCGCGTTTGGGTCTAGTATCGCTATACCTCGACCGTCCAACCAGCCAAGGATGTTGCGTACCTCCGTGTGGTCATTTTCACCGTAAATAATTACCTGATATCCCCTGTCCACCAGGTCCTCCGCGGTTTCCTGCGCCGTCCGTACTATGGGACAGGTGGTGTCGATTAGATTTAACCCCTTCTCCCTTATCTTGCTGTGTATCTCCCTGCCCGCCCCGTGCGCGGTAATGATCACCGAATCCGTATTTACCTCGTCCAGCGAATTAACGACCTCGGCCCCCTTCTCAGATAGGTCCTCGACTACGTTCGGGTTGTGAACGATCGGTCCCAGGGTATCTATCTTCTTCTGTTCTTCCAGTTTCTCCTCAACTATGTCCACCGCGCGGTTTACTCCAAAGCAAAACCCGAACAGGTCGGCTTCGATAATTTCCACTTACCCTCCCCTCCCCATGTAATCTCGTACGGATTCCTCAATCTTCTCAGCCATAACGTCTGTGTCGTCATCACCGATTGTCTCTTTGTACTCTCCGTCAACGTATAGCAGCCCACCGTTTTCCGTACCCACCACGCCCACGTTGGACGAACCGGCCTCCCCGATACCGTTGACCGAACACCCCATCAACGCGACCCTGATAGAGCCGGTGACGTCTCCCATGTTCCTCTCCAGGTATCCTCCCAGGCCCTGGACGTCTATCTCCGTTCTTCCGCACGTAGGGCAGGAAACAATATCAATTCCCCGGTTGCGAAGGTCCAGCGCCCGGAGTATGTCGTAAGCCGTTCCTACCTCTTCCACCGGGTCGGCCGTGAGGGATATTCTAATCGTGTCTCCAATCCCCTCACCTAAGAGAGTTCCAATTCCAATCGCTGACTTTACCAACCCGCTCCTCCCACCGCCCGCCTCCGTCACGCCGAGGTGGAGCGGGTAGTCGTACTTCTCGGCAAAGATCCTGTTGGACTCGACGGTCATGTTGACCTCGCTCGACTTAAGGGAGACGACGATGTCCTCGAACCCTTGACCCTCTAGAAGCCGGATCTCCCTCTCCGCGCTTGCGACCATTCCCGCTGCGGTACGTCCGTACTCGTCGATAATTTCCTGGTCGAGTGACCCCGAATTTACGCCGACGCGTATCGGAATAGATTTCTCCGAAGCGGCATCGGCAATACGCCTGATGTCTCTGTCAAGCGTGATGTTGCCGGGATTCAATCGCAACTTGGCCACGCCCGCGTCCAGAGCCATCAGGGCGAGATCGGGTGAGTAGTGAATGTCTGCAATTATCGGAACGGGGCTCTCCGCGATTATCCTACTCAACGAACGTGCTGCCTCGTCGTCGGGGACGGCTACTCTAACCAACTCACAGCCGTGACCGACAAGTCTTCTGATTTGATCGATCGTGGCATCCGGATCCCGGGTATCCGTGTTCGTCATCGACTGGACGACGATCGGATTATCCCCCCCAATCTTCACCCCACCTACGTCTACAACCCTGCTGTTTTCGTTGATCATTGTTATCTTAACTCCGCTTTTCCATTCCTCAGGTAACCGTTTTCGGAGTACCAATCCATGGCCTTCTTCAACGCCTTGATTATCGGCGTCTGTGGTAGCCCCAGTTCCTTAGCCCAGGGCGTCGAATCTATTCTCTCGTCAATCCTCGTCGATTCTATCGCCGATATGGGGGCTGTTGGCCTCTTTCTCAACAAAAAACCCTCGAAGAACTCGTCGAGCCAGGCAAAGGAAATGGCTACTGGGTAAGGGATCTCAAACCTTGGTTTGTCTCGGCCGGTGATATTCGCCAGGATGTCAATGATCTCCGACAGACTGGTATTCTTGTTTCCGAGAACGTACCGCTTACCCGGCCTACCTTCTTCCATTGCGAGGAGATGTCCGTGGGCCACGTCCTTCACGTAAACGACGTTGAAATTCATGTCCAGGTAAGCTTTCATTCTCCCGTTGAGATACTCCAGGATCAGCCTACCCGTAGGGGTCGGCCCGTAGTCGCCGGGACCAATGGGAACGGTCGGGCTGGCAATTATGACGTCGAGGTCCCTTTCGTCGTTAAACGATAGCGACTCACGTTCCGCGATATACTTGGTCACCTTGTAAGCGCTGGGCAATCCGTCCGTAGACCTGGGAAGGCTCTCCCCGTCTTCGGAGTGGGCCAAAAGCGAGGCCGTGCTCGTCACGACTACACGCTCCACGTCGGCCCTGTCCGAGGCATTCAGGACGTTCCTCGTCCCGACGACGTTCGTGTCATAAAAGAGGTCGTTTTGGGGGGCCCAGAACCTGTACAGGGCTGCCGTATGAAACACCCCGTCAACTCCGCGGACAGGTTCATTTAGAGCCTCCTCGTCACGAATATCCCCAATTACAGTCTCTATAGGTAGTCCGGCTATATTGTCTATGTTGCTGTTCTTTCGGACCATTCCCCTGACCTCGTGCCCTTCTTCCAACAGAACCCTGACGAGGTTGCTGCCGACGAAACCGTTGGCACCAGTCACGAGAGATTTTCCCATCCTAACCCACCTCTCCAAGCACTCTTAGGGAATCCTCGATGGCACATGAAAGCTTTCCTCTGGCAATTAGGCTCCTAACACCGAGCCGGGGGAGGGAGAAAAGCTGACGGGGGTCCCTCATTAGCCATTTCAGGACCTTTTCGGCACGGACCTGACCCGTCTCCTCTTCGTAGAGGCCGGACGGCGGGAGTTCCTGGTCGATCTCGTCGTAGATAACCCTTATGCCAACGAAGGGAACATCTTCCGTCTCGGCGAACTCGGCCACCCAGTAGCTCTCCTGGTCTATCATTTGAGCGTCGAACTCGCTAGCCAGGTTCATCTTTTCCTCCACAGAGGTGACGGTATCTTCCACCGACACAAGATCGGCGGCCCTCATCCCCTCCACATCGAGAAGAAGTCCAAACAGGCGTTCGTCAGCCGTGTAATAGCGGTCACTCGACGGAGTTTGTACGTGCTCAACAAGACAGGTCTCTCCGGATCCCAGTTCCGGGTCAATAGAGCCCGCAAAACCTACTGACATGACACCGTCCAGCTTGGAACCTCCTCTCCAGGCTCTGAACTTTTTCTTGACCATATCCTTTCCCATACCGGTGTAGCTGAACTTGAACTCGGGCGAATCCGACTCCGCTCGGTTCATCCCGAACGGGCCTTCTAGTTCTCTCTTCATAGCCGCAACTACTAATATCATCTACTCTTGTTCGGTGGTCAGGATCTTTGTCAGCCTATCGGGCAGGGTACTTTTAACCAAATCGACCATTCCCTCCTTGCTTCGCAAGGAGACGATCGTACCGGCCGTGTCAAACCCGGAGTGTATCATACAGCTGTTACAGCGCCGGTCCTTTCCGACTCCGTAATTCTCCCACAAGTCCTCGTCAAGGATTTCATCGACCGAGTCGACGTGATCGTCGGCCAGGATATAACAGGGTTTGCGCCATCCAAGTACGGTATAGGTCGGTGACGCCCAAGCATTACACTGCAGATCACGCTTTCCCCTGAGAAAATCCAGGTAAAGAGGGGTGTTGTAGAAGGGAAAGTCCTTTGTCTTCTCCGGGTCAAGTATCTCTCTAAAGACCTCGATCGACTCCTTCCTTTCCAGGAAGTGTTTCTCCGCACTTCTATCTACAGAAGCGTAGTTGTACCCGGGAGCAAGCATTATGCCCTCGACGCCTACGTCGGTCAGTCTCCTAAACAGCTCATGCAGGTCATCGGGGTCGGACTCCTTGAATATAGTAGTATTTGTCGTAACCCGGTAACCCTGGTCTATCGCCTTCTTCACACCGTTAAAGACTCTTTCGTAGACACCTTCACGGTTAGTGTAATCATCGTGAACCTCTTCGGTCCCGTCCAGATGGACCGCAAACGCGAGCTTCTCGTCTGGCTCCAGCGTTTTCAGCTTCTCCTCGAGCAGCAACCCGTTGGTACAGAGCATGATGTAGTAACCCTCTTCAATTAGCCGCTGGACTATGATCTCGATCTGCGGGTGAATCAACGGCTCGCCTCCGGAGATCGACACCACAGGGGCGCCGGATTCGTCGGCCGCGCTTACGACCTCTTCCGGTGTCAATTTCTCATCCAGGTGGTCTGAGTATTCCCTGATACGCCCACATCCCGTACACCTGAGGTTGCACTGCTCTAGGGGTTCGATAATTGTTACTAGCGGAAATATTTTCTTTCCTTTTGCGAGTTGTTTGGCAACGTAGCCGGCTATCTTGGTATTCATCTTTAAAGGTCGACCCATAGGATCCTCCTATCTTTGTCTTGTCAGTAAGTATTTTCCAAAATTTCTTAAATCAGTCTTCGCCCAATCCTTCATATCTATCTTTGCTAGTTCCTCTTTTGCCTGTTTCCAGTACCTCCCTGCCCAGTCGTTTGTCCCTTCCCTTGCTCCCAGCTCCTCAAGCAGTTTCCTGACGCGATCTATCTCCCCGCCGGAAAGGTCTCCGTCCGAGAAGTAAATCTCCTCGAACTTTTCGAGCTCCTCGCCGGAGGGACGCCCCAACGCGTAGACGACCGGAAACGACCGCTTTCTCTCCTGCAGATCAGAGCCAACCGACTTTCCGAACTGCTCCTGTTCTCCCCAGATTCCGAGCCAGTCATCCCTGATCTGAAAGACGTAGCCCAGATACCTTCCAATTGCCTTCAACCTCTTAACCGTCTCCTGGTCCACGCCAGCATAAAGACCACCGAGGTGAAGAGACGCTTTTAGCAGCGCACACGTCTTCTTATCAATCATCCCCAAGTAATCTTCCATGGTGATTTCCGCCCTATCGGTAAACTGTAAATCCCTTACCTGCCCGGAGATCATCTCCAGGGAGTAAGTCCCGAGGGTTTCCATTGCGTTAAGGGTTAAACCCGGATCGGTTGAATCGGCAAGTTCCACCAGGGCAAGCGTTGAGAGGTCCCGAATACCGTCTCCGGCGTTGATGGCCTGCTTGGCCCCCCACTTTGCCTGAACGCTCTTGCGACCACGGCGCAGATAGTCATCATCTTGAATATCGTCGTGGACGAGGGAAAAGTTATGAACCAGTTCCAGGGAGACGGCAGCGGGCAGGGCCTTCCTCCAGTTTACCCCAAACCCCTCCGCCGTAAAGAGCAACAGCGATGGTCGGAGTACCTTGCCCTGCAGGCCGGGGCTGTTCGCCCCTTCCTCGAAACCCATATGGTACCTAATCATCTCATGCAGCGGACCATCCCGACGACAGACGTAATCTTCCATCTGCCGAGCAATTGCTCTCCTGTACTTGGTAATCGTCTCGGGCAGGCCTCCGGGGACGTCAGTCATTTTTTTCCTCTTTAATTATTCCTTCCTCGACCGCAAAGCTCCTGACCTCGTCGGCAGAATGCAGATCCAGCTTGTCCATGAGGTTTGCCCGGTGTGTTCTGACGGTTTCCACGCTCCGTGAGAGTATATCAGCTATCTCCTTGTTGGAGTGCCCCTCGGCGATCAACTGGAGGACCTCACGCTCTCTCGAGGTTAACTGCTCCAGTTTATCGGGTTCAATTGCCTCCAGGCCCCTGCGGGTCATGTCCATTAGCTTTGTCAAAATCGGCGGAGAGAGGTAATAGTAGCCCTGCCTTACCGCGGCTATTGCTTCCTCCAATTCCTCTATGGCATCCTCCTTCAAAAGATACCCGGACGCGCCTGTCTTGACCGCCCGCCGGATATATCCCTCGTCGTCGTACATGGACAGAAAGATTACCGCGGTAGAAAGACCCTTTTCGTTAATCTTTCTCGTGGTCTCCAGGCCGTTAAGCCGGGGCATTGAGATATCTATAATCGCGACGTCCGGCTTGTGCTTCTCTATCAAGTCCAGCGCCTTGTAGCCGTTTTCTGCCTGACCGACTATCTCCAGAGTTTCGTTGTCCTTTAACAGGGTCTCTATCCCCTGTCTCACGAGGGTGTGGTCGTCCGCAAGGATGATCTTTAGCGGACTTTCGTCTGTCATATCAATTGCCTCACCTTTTGTACTCAAGGTTTTTGGACCTATATCTTCCCCCTTCATTTCCAGAAGTAATGCCATAACCGTTCAACATAAGTTTATATGAACGGTTGATACCGTTACACGGGAGTTTTGTACTATTTTCCGGCTTTAGATGAACTAAAGGGAGAGGGTTTACAGGTGAGAAGAAGAAAAAGGGGTTAATCGAGAGGTAGAGTGATCTCCGCCCGGGTCCCTTCACCCTCCTCCGAATCGATGGAAAAATCCCCGCCCGCTATAGTTATGTTCTCCTGTATCCCCTTTAGGCCCAGGCCGGACTCCCTGGCTACCCTGTCCGGGTCGAAACCGGAACCGTCGTCCTCCACGGACAGCCGTACGGCCGAATCAGAAGATTGCAGTTCTATCTTGACCGTTGAGGGATCACCGTGTTTGACTGCATTGTTCAACAGTTCCTGGGTTGCCCTGTAGAGGATTACCCTCCGTTCTTCAGATTCTATACCGGGCGACGGGTCCAAGGACAGGGAAAACCGCACGTCGGAAGAGGCGCCGAAGTTCTCCACCAGTTCTCTGATCGATGGGGCCAGCCCAAGTTCGTCCAACATTGACGGCCTGAGGAGGTGGGAAAGGTTTCTACTCTCGGAGATTGCATCGCTGATAAGGTCCTGGACCTCCTTTAACCGGGGGTCCTCCGTATCCATGTACAGGATATCGAGCTTCATCTTCACCCCCATGAGGGTCTGACCGAGTTGGTCATGAATTCTCTTGGAAATCCTCTTCCTCTCCTCCTCTCTAACGGAGATGAGCTCCTTCCAGAGCTTTTGCAGCTTGAACTCCCGCTCGCGGAGGGACTCGTTCTTCTTCCGAAAGAGGTCGGCAAAGATTTGCACGGTATACGCCGTCGTAAAGTAAAGTCCGACTCCGCCGGCCAGGACCGTAGTTGTAACGTAGAACGAGTTCTTGTAGAGCTCGTTGTCATCCTCAAAGATCGGCCAGTGGGGTATAAGGCCCGCGAGTTCCGCGTAGCTTATCCCCGCAAAGAAGACTACGGTCAACACGGTAAGCGTCCAGGCCTTCTTCGATGGCAAGAAGAAGTTTACATACAGGATCGAGAAAACGTAATAGGAAACGCCAATCCACGCCGCACCTCCAATTATGTGTATCAGGTAAGTCAAAATTAGTATTTCCAGGAGAAAGTAGCCGAAATGTATGTTGTTCAAACTCTCCTTGGTCTCCTGCGATTGAATCAGATTGGAGAACGGAATGGTAATCAGCCCCCACATGAGAGGCGAAAAGATGAGCGGGAGGGGAAAGTTTAGCCCGGCTCCAAACCTAAAGTAAAGAGCCATGACTAGGAACAGACTTAGAGTTACCCGACGAACCTTGATCGTCTGCTGGATTATCTCCTTCAGCTCCCTTAGACTTCTTTCCTCGTGTGCCTGTATCATTTAAACCCCCCGCGGGTCAACACGTCAGGTGAAAGGCAGCCCCGGTCAACCCTTCTTCCTCCTGTTGAGATTCGTTGAACAGCTCTACGGCCTGCCTCGTGTCGCCGGACTTCAGCTTAATTCCGGCCTCCTTGAGCGTATCTTTTACCCGCCGCGTAATTTTCATCCGACTACTACTTCCGGTACCAACGATAAGGAGGTCCGGTTCTCTTCCAAGAATCCAGCCCAAGTCCTCAGGCAACAGCGTGTGACCGCGTCGACGGTACCAGCCTGATTTTATCTCTTCGCCGACAATCAGCAAGTCATCGTGAAAGGAGCGGTCGTCAATAACCATCTCTCCGAACGAATAAGATTTGATCTTCACTCGCCCCACCTCCCGATTAACATTCTCGTGTTAAGTTATTTTAGTTTATTGGTCGGTAAAAGAAAACGTCCACCGGGAACCCTGTTATTCGGCCCAGAACTCGCGACATCCTCTCCTCGACGCCGGGGAAGTTTGATCAAGGGGAGAGATCCTCTATAATCCAGGGGATACATAAATGACGGGTGAATACTTTGAATAGATTCTGGCTCCGCCTGGATAACAAGCTTAAACACAGCCCCGCGCACTTTATCTTACAGACACTCCTCGCCTTCGTCTCCTTGGCCATCATCCTGTCACAGATCGGCCTGCTAGGTCGTGGCGTTCTCGTTGCCGCCCTTGGCTCTTCCATATTCGTGGCGTTCCTGACCCCGGCGGCCTACACCGCCCGCGCGAGGAACATAATCGGTAGCCACGTTCTCTCGGGAGCAATCGGCATCGGCTTCCATCATTTGATAGCCGTCTTCCCCGAAAACTACTCCGTCTTCATCCTACTCAGCGCAGCTTCCGTAGCGTTGAGTATGTTCGTCATGGTTGCTACCGATACGGAACACCCTCCAGCAGCGGGGACAGCCCTCGGTCTTTCCATGGAGGGCAGCCTTATGTCCTTCCTCTTCATCTCCATAAGCGTCATTGCTCTAGTCATAATCAAGAGGTTGCTCGATCCCTGGCTGGAAGATCTGGTCTAGAACCCTTCACCCACAACGTGGGCATTTACTAACGTCGCCTAAACGAGCAGGATCATAAGAGGTATGTAAATAATCAGGGTGCCAATGGTGTGTACCGATAGGGTGTTCAGCACGAACTGATTTTCCTCCTCATCCTGGGGTTCGAGGAAGACAGGGATGACGAACGGTGGTGGGAGTACAAGCAAGGTGATAAAACCGAGAAAGAAGGTCCTGCCGAATCCAAGCAGGTCTACAAATACGAATTTACCCAACAGGACACCGACAATAACTGCAAGGGTTAGCCTTAACGCCGTGGTAATCACCGCCTTCTTTAGACCGGAGGGGTTGAAATCTAGTTCGTACCCGATCACTATACAAATTAACGGAACCACAAGCGCACCGAGATAGTCGAGCGTGGTAAGGATTACACCGACAAATTCTCCATCCGAGACGCCCTCAAATATTCCCAAAGAACCAAAGAGCAGGCCAAAGAGAATACCTATAATCGGGGGTGACTTGAGGAACATGAGTATGGCCGACTCCTCCGCTCGCTCCTTTTGGCTCATCTTGATTATCAGGGGAACGAAGACGAGGAAGACAAATACCTCATGCCCGAAATCGACGATTGAGAACTTGAACAGTTCACCCTTACCAAAAGTAGCCTGAAATATGGGATATCCCAGCATACCCGCTTCGAACCCGGTCATCAGGAAGGGAAACATCCTGGATTTCACCCCCAACAGCTTTCCGATACCCTTGCCGACGTAGTAAAACCCCACGCAGACAAGAAAAGAAAGCCCAAAGACGGCAAGATACCTGGGCTTAAAGCTCACCGACGAAAAAGCGGTAAACAAAAGTGCGGGCAGGCCGATGTTTACGACTATTTTCTTTAGTTCTTCGACCGTATTGGCGGCAAAAAAGTCGAAGTAACTTAGTATCCTACCACCGACGATAAGGAAGATCACCGGCAATACGTTGTAGGTAATCACCAGATACTGTCCATCCATAAGACCTCCGGAGATAATGTTAGGCCTATGACCCTACAGGTTTACAGGTAAATTAGGTAAAGTTTTAACGATCCGCCCCAGAGATATTCTACTCGGCCGGATCGTCTTAGACATTTTCGGATATCTATTTGCCCCTGACAAGGTAAAGGGGGCTTGTCCAATCGACCCACAAGACAATTCGGAGGGAACGATGTTTAACATTGAGAGGGGGGCAAGGACGTTGATAGCCTTCTCCCTGCTTAGCAGCTTTGGCGTGAGCGCGGTATTTCCGTATATACCGATTTTCGGGAAGGAAATAGGGATGCCGGTATTCTTAATCGGCAACCTGGTGTTGCTCTATTACCTATTACAGGCGGTCACCAGGATCCCCCTGGGCAAGATCTCGGATATAGTCGGTCACCACGCCCCGATCATGATCGGATCACTTCTCTACTTTATCTCCGCTGGCTCGTTCGTGGCCTCGATTTACTTCTGGCCGACCCTGTTTCTCGGCGAGATCGCTCTGGGGGTGGCAAACTCAGTCATTTGGGTAACTGTGCCCTCTTACATAACCGAATCCGAGGGGGCCTTGCCCCTTTATTCGTTCTCGATCGGCCTGGGGTGGCTTCTGGGCTCTCCAGTCGGCGGATATATAAAGGATACCTTTGGAATGAGTGCTGTCTTCCTGACGCTGTTGTCCGTCTCGGTCGTTCTCATCTACCTCTCATGGGAGTTTTACTACGGTACAAACCAGGAAGGCCGCAGGGAATCCGTCAGGGGTTTTATCAGGATGGCCAGATTGAGCCCTACTTCTCTTCCAGTGTACCCATCGTTAAAGTCGTACGTCGAAGGATGGAGGTTGTTAAACACAAACCGCCACCTGCTCTTTGCCGGCCTCTTTTCGTTCATCGTCTTTATGACCTTTGGCCTCGGTTCTTCCATCGTCCCCCTTTACTTCAGCGAGGTCGGGATAACTTCGTTCCTCATCGGAATTCTCGTTTCCATCAGGCTGGCGACATCTACCTCCATCAGGCTGACAAGCAAGTTCTTTACGAGGAGGTTCGGAGACTACCGCGTGCTCGTTACGAGCACGATAGTTGCCGGAACGTTCATAATCCTCGTATCGAGGACTCAGGCTTTCCCGCTTATCGCAATATTCTCTGCCCTTTGGGGACTGGGGTCAGGTATGTATCTACCGATTGTCTTCGACATCATCGGAAAGCACTCTACCGAAGAGGAGAGGGGAATAGCCATGGGAATAAGGGGGACGCTTGGAACGCTGGGGGCGGCATTTGGGACCTGGACCTTTTCTTCGCTAGCAGCCAGCCTGTCCCTGGACGACGCCCTGTTTTTTGCGGGAGTTTTCACGGTAGCGAGCAGTATAGTTCTCGGCCTGGTGTTCCGCGGGGAGGCGGGGGGCAAAAAGGCCAAACAGGAAGAAAAATAAGGGTCGCTACAACCTCGAGCTCAAGACCTCTTCAGCCTTCTCCAGGGAGTACTTGGCCCCTTCAAGGTGTGACAAGAGCTTCTTCTTATCAACCCCCTCCTTGTCCGTAATCCCTTCTACCTCTTGCACCCAGCGAGAGATAAGCTCCTCCACCCTCTTGAGCTCTCCCGTTGCGGCGTCGTTCTCCCCGGAGGACTTGTACTCAATACTCTTACCCAGGCTGGTTATCATCTGTGTGCAGTCGAAAGTTAACTCAAACAGGTCCTCGTCTTCAACTCTTTTTTGCTCCAGTCGGGCCATCCTCTGCCTCCAGTACGAACTCGTCAGTATTTGTCTACTACTTATATTATACCTAGATAGGGGATTATTTAGACATTCCGGGAAGCAGCAAGTGATTTCCCCTTTAAGATGGGGGAGCACAAAAAAAATTGGGCCCGGGCAGAAACCCGGGCCCATGGATATTTCAGTCTTGATATTGGCACGACCTATGATTAACAGTCACAGCACCCAAAGAACCACCCGAAGGGGCGACAGGTGGGCGTACGTTGCTCATATACCCTGAAGTTCGTGCTAAAGGAGCTGCAGCGTTCGGTGTTAATTATTAGCGTATAATATCCGGGACCAACCGAATTACCCCAGTTGTCGGCCTGATTCCAGTTCCAGTTCCAACTCTTACCGGGCTGCGCGCCCTCGGGGAACGTATAACTGAATACCGTATCATAACCACAGCAGCCATTCTTCCGGACAATCTTAAGGGTATCGAAGATGAAGTTACCCCCTTGCGGGTTGGCAAATGCGAAGTGGACGGTATCTCCCACCAGGTACTTATCAGAATGGGAAAAGAGCCGGGAGGTCGACCTGCCGCAGCAGTAGTTCGTACAGCAGGTCCATTTCTTGACGTCCTTTTGAATCCGGAAGTGAGTGCGGTAATTCTGGCAACACTGGGTCTCAACGATCGCGTAGTAGTGATCGTAATCTACCGTCTCTCCGTCATTTCCCACCTGGTCCCACTCGTAGGTCCAGGTGGTCGCCTCCTTTGAGACCGTCTCGTCGACTACTTCATGGAAGACGACCTCGCCCTCGATTCCCACCTCTTCAATCGTAATCTCTTCAATCAAGTATTCGTCCTGAAGGTCGTTTAAGGTTAACACCACTGGTTCTCCATGATGGTATATGTCCTTGCTGGCCACAAAGGAATCGTACCTGCTCGGACAGTAACCCGGCCTCATCGTCAGACAGCATGAGGAGTCACCAGCGACAGAGAAACCGGTCGTCAACATCGCCAAACCAAAAACCAACAAAAACATGTATAAGGATTTTCTCGTAATCATTATTTTTCACCCCTTTTCGAAGACGAAGTTGAGTTTCAAACTTCGTCAAAATAATTATACCACAATTAACCGGAAAGAAAAAATGTAATTGGGCTAACGTTCACGACCGACCGTTCAGTCCGTCCCTCTTCTTTCGCTTACATCTATAAACCCGTCCATCTCCAAGTTTTCGAGCTTTTCATCACCCGGGCCGTATCCCTCATATCCGCGAAGCCGGTAGTAGTCTTCCAGTACAACCTCCAGGTCTTCCTCGGGTATGGCATGCCCGCTTGAAGGGCCGTTTTCTAATGGTTGCTCGAACCTCTTCGGCAACCGGTCCTCCCGGGTAGTATGCCCCTCACGGGCAGAGAGAACCCGCAGCGCCAGGTAATTTCGTTCGCCAATCATCATCATCTTATCGGCGTCTATCTCCCGGCCGGTTACAGCGTTAACCAGCTTCCGCACGGTTACGAAGGAGTAATCTTCCCCAACCATATCGGTTGTAAATGCGCACATAACGAGGGAGTTGTTAAATGATCTCAGGTCTTCAAACTTCTTCATCAGCCCTGCTTTTCCATCGAAGTCAAACCTGTCCGTTGGCTCTTCTACTCCAAGCTCTGGAGCCAGCGGTCCGTCCTCTAACTGGGTGTCGTGTATTCCCTCCATATGGTTAGCTCCCCGTGGAGTAGTAGAGTAAGAAATTCCCAGACCTTTCTTTCCCCGGGGTTCGTGCATCGGTATCTCCTGACCCTTTATCTCCATAGCGAAATCAACCCCGAGGTCGTCCGCCAGCCGATCAATTCCGTTAGCCAGTCGATCGCCAAACCCCTCACGGTCCGCAATCATGTCGACTAGCTGAACAACTTTCTGCGGGTCCCCCCACGCGATTTCCTCTTCAATCAGGCCCCGCTCGCTTGCCTCCATGGCAAAGGCGATGCTGACGCCGGTTGATATAGTATCGAGCCCGTGCTGATTGCACTTTTGGTTGGCGAGGGCCACGGCGTTTAGGTTCGAGTTCATGCAGAGAGAACCAAACGCTGCCACCGTCTCGTATTCGGGACCTCCATACTCCGGGCGGACCTTTTCTCCGTCGAATTCCGCTTGCACTACCCTCTTACATCTGACGGGACAGGCACTACATGAATCCTGTTCTACTAAGATTGAGTCGTACATCCGCTCGCCGCTTATCTCTTCTGCACCGGCAAAAGAACCCTTCTGGAAGTTCTTGGTAGGGAGTATGCCCCGCTCGTCGAGGGCCATAACCCCACCGGCGGTTCCATACTTTCCCAGTGAATCGGCCTTGGTCTGGGCCAGCGTCCTGGCAAACTCCCCCCTGACCTCCTTTAACTTCTCTTCGTCGAAGACGTCCTTGGACCGAAACCCCTCTACACCAATTGCCTTGAGGTTCTTGGCCCCGAGCACCGCTCCGAATCCCGGCCGCCCGGCGGCACGGTTTCTATCATGTATTACGCAGGAGAACTTTACGAGGTTCTCGCCTGCCCTTCCTATGGACGCCACTCGG
>JAGXLQ010000146.1 GCA_018334595.1 Candidatus Bipolaricaulota bacterium
ATGATAATAGTGGGGGTAGGTGAAATCGGGAGGAGTTTAATTGATGTAGCCAGCAAAGAAGCTAACGATTTAGTGGTCATAGAAAAGGATAGGAAAAAGGCAGAAAATGTCTCTCGACAGTTCGACTTAGACATATATACCGCGGACGCCGCCTCCCAAGACCTGCTGTTAGAGGCCGGTGCGGACAGAGCAGATGCCCTGGTCGCCACTACGTCCGACGATGCAACCAATTTGATGGTGATGACTTTGGGTCGAGAGCTTTCGGTCCCTTCTCTGGTGTCTGTAGTCAACCAAAGTGCTCACTCCAAGCTCTTCCGGGCTCAGGGAGTCAACGTAATGGAACATCCGGAGGATTTAATCGCCGAGCACCTTTACAATGCAATCCAGAGGCCAAAGATTAAGGACTTTATCCCCCTGAGCGGAGAAGCAAGGGTGTTTAAAGCGACTGTTTCCACGGACTCCTCCATTTTGGATACCACCCTGGAGCAGGCAAAAAATAGCGGGATTCTTCTCGAAGGCATGCTTATAGTCGCTATCGAAAGAAATGAGCAGACTCTGGTTCCCTCTGGGGGTACGAAGTTGAAAGAAGGCGACGCCCTGACCATATTCGCAAAAGAGTTTCTCTCGGAAGATGTACTCTCGAAGATTACGGGATGAATCGGAATAACTACTTATCTTCAACCCTGAGAGAATTGGGGCTTCTGGTTTCAATAGTGGGGGTAATGGCGCTTTTTTCCCTTCCTATCTCTTTGTTTTACCGGGAATACTTCGCCTTCTGGCCGTTTTTGGCTACGACTGCGATATCCTTTACCGTAGGCGCACTGTTGTACTTTCCCTTCCGGCACCAGGAAAGTAGTCTGGACGTAAGGACAAGCATGCTGATTGCAGCCAGTGGATGGTTTTTTATCTCCCTGGTCGGGTCTTTGCCGTTTATCTTCATTTCCTACAACCTCACGGGTAACCCGGAAACCCCTCAGACGATACTTAATTTCCTCAACCCGTTAAATGCCTTCTTTGAGTCCGTGGCTGGGTTTACCGGTACCGGATTGACTATGACGGTCCGAGAGGACCTGCTTCCCCGCAGCCTTCAGTGGTGGCGTTCCCTGACGCAGTGGATTGGTGGAGTAGGGGTGATTGTACTGGCTCTTACAATCCTGACACGGTCTGGGGTAGGGTCTTACAATTTGTTTTTCTCGGAGGCCAGAGAGGAGAAGATTCACCCCAGCGTGCTCTCTACCGTCAGAACTATATGGTGGATAATTGGCCTGTATACTGTCCTCAGCGCCCTGGCTCTCTGGATATCCGGCATGCCTGTCTGGGACTCGATAAACCACGCCATGACCGGGATTACCACCGGGGGTTTTAGCGTCACAGATGGGAGTATTGCTTTCTACCAGAGTCCCTTAATCGAGTTAGTCCTTTTGCCAATTATGTTGTTTGGGGCGATTAGCTTTAACTTTCACTACCAACTTTTGACCGGCCGGTTCGACAAATTAAAAGAGGATTTCCAGACCAGGTGGCTGCTTCTGTTTACCGTAGTGGGAATTGGGCTTGTTACAGGGGCCCGGTTTTTGGAGGGAGTAGCCCTGGAATATTTCCGGAATTCCGCCTTTCAATTTGTTTCAGCCATTTCCTGCACCGGTTTTCAGACGGCCAACATAGGTGATTGGTCAGCCACCGGGCAGATGATGATGGTCGGGGGTATGGTAATCGGAGGGGCAGCTGGGTCTACAGCGGGTGGGATTAAAATATTGCGTTCGGTTTTGATAGTCAAAGGTATCTTTTGGCAGCTTAAACGGATAATAGCCACTCCTAACAAGCTGCTTCAGTTCAACTTCAGCAATAAGATGTTGACCGAAGAGGAGGCCACCAGCCGCTTTTTAAGCGTTGCGACGGTCGGACTGCTTTGGCTCATCTTATTGTTTGGGGGGGTTGTCCTGTTAGATATAGCTACACCGGATCGGTTTACCCTATCTTATTCTCTGTTTGAAGTTGCCTCCGCTCAGGGAAACGTGGGCTTGTCGTCCGGTATAACGGGGCCGGGTCTGAATCCCGCGGGCAAGTTAATCCTGATCTTTCACATGTGGATCGGCCGACTGGAGATAATTCCGGTCTTGTTCCTGCTGGCTTCAATATTTAGAGGACGTTTACTGGAAAGTTGATCCGGGCCAAGGGAGTGAGGCCCCGGAGATATAGATAAACACAGTCCTTTGTCCCGTGAGCCGGTTGTCCCGGGTCGGCTGGGTTTTCTATTAGAGGCAGATAGGGTACTGGAAATGCTGAGTCAGAGCACCGGTAAGGCCACGACGACAACCTACCTTAGGAAGTTTGGACTCAATCAATCAAGATTACTCCGGCGGAGCTCAGTTCTTCTTCGCTACCCACCAGGTACAAGCCGTCCCCTGCCTGGACTTTAAGCCCGGGATTAGGAGGTATGATCTTTCCCTCTCTTTCCACGGCTATTATGAGGGCGCCAGTTTTTGCTCCCAAATCAAGTTCCTTTAGAGTTTGGCCCGACAGGGCCGGTTTCTCCAGAGAAATTTTTTGCATCATGCCCACTTCAGCTATCTCGCTTATAACTTCGGTTAAGTCAGCTGCGATGGGATTATGGAGTAGCAAGGACGCCTTCTTGGCAGTGTCCATGTAGGGCGAGAGTACGTAGTCCGCCCCCGCCCGCCTGATGTTTTTAGAGGCACTGGCAGAATGGGATAAGGCAACGACGTATATGTCGGGGTTGAGGTCTTTGGCCACCATAACCGAGAAAGCGTTCTCCGAGTCGTCCATTGTCGCTACCAGGGATCTCGCCCGCCCGATTCTTGCTTCTCGCAAAGTTGATTCGTCGCTGGGTTGACCCTGAAGGGCCTGGTAGCCCTTTTCCCGGGCCAGTGATACATTGTCTCCATCCGGGTCAACGAAGAGGATCTTGTCTTTTTCGTTCCTGTCGGACAGCTCGTCAGAGATCCGCTGACCGATATCCGTAAATCCACAGATTATGTAGTGATCGTTCAATTCTTTCAACATCCTTTTCCACCTCTCTATTCTTCGTCCCACCAGGGTGGGTATAATTACGTTAAGGCCATAGAAGACAGTTCCTATACCCGTGATCATCAGGAAAATGGAGAGTATTCTCCCCTGTGTCGATAGAGGCCAGACCTCCCCGTATCCGGTAGTGGTAATAGTGAGGATTACCATGTAGAGGGAATCGAGGACAGTCCACCCTTCCAGGATCATGTATCCTGCCGTGCCACCCGCTATCAGAACCAGCAGGATTGTGACTATCCGCAGCAGTAAGTTCTTAAGGCCGCCTTGATCCGGATTAATTTTCGTTCCCTCTGAAATTTGTCTTTTCTTCATCAGTGTAGTATACGTTTACTGAGTTACAGAAAGCTAAAGCGTAATTCGTTGTGCCATGAGTAACCTTCAGTTAGGCTATGGGGTATAATTAAACCCCACAGCCCAAACCAAAGGAGTAATATATGACAAAGTATAGCGAGGACATGATCATCAAAGCAAGACTGAAGTACCTGGAAGAGTACTACAAGCTAAAGGACGGAGGTAGTAAGTTCGACACGGTAAAAGAGTTGTGTGAGTTCTTTGACATCTCGAAGAAGACTCAAAACATTTGGAGGAACAGATACGAGGAATCGGGAAAGGACCCACGGAGCCTACTGAACAGATCAACCGCTCCCAAGAACCCTCACGGAAAGCCGCCCAAGTGGCTTGAACGGACCGTGGTCTCCATAAGGGACCGGTTAGGCTGGAGCAGTCTCCATGTTAGCGTCTACTTGAGACGTAAGGGCGTTATTAACCCCAATACGGGAAAGCCCGTAAGCGAGTACGGGGTGCGCTGCATCTGGGAACGCTACAAGCGTGGGGCAAAATACGAGAAAGAAGATAAAGAAGAGGTAGAACGCTACGAGAAAGACAAACCAGGAGAACTTGCCCATATCGACATCAAGAAACTGCCTAACGTGGAAGGTGAAGACCCGTCTAAGAAGAAGTACCAGCATGCCCTAACCGATGATTGTACCAGGATACCCTACGTGGAAGTATTGCCAGACAAGCGTGCCAAGACGGCAGCAGATTTCTTCGAGCGGGGTACAAGGTGGTTTAACCGTAATTACGACATACAGTTTGAGGCACTGCTATCCGACAACGGAAAGGAGTATACCTTCCACACCAAAAGTGGAAGGGATAAACATATC
>JAGXLQ010000014.1 GCA_018334595.1 Candidatus Bipolaricaulota bacterium
AGCAACGACGTCGTTCCCAAGGCCAGAGGTGAAGCGGCACAGATATTAAACCGGGCGGAGGCTTACAAGGCAGAGGAGGTAAACGCCGCTGAAGGTGGAGTAAGCAAGTTCCTGCAGGTACTTAAGGAATACGACCAGGGCAGCCGGGAAGTCACGCGGCGGCGTCTCTACATGGAGACGATGGAGGACATCCTGCCTGATATGAACAAGGTAATACTTACCGAATCAGCCGACGGGTCGTCCATCTTGAAGTTTCTCAACTTGAACGAACTGGACGGTGATGGGCAATGAAAAAGCTCGGTTGGTTTGTCGGAATATTCGTCGTACTCTTGATATTGTTCAACCTGTTTACCTTTAGGGTGGACGAGACCAAACAGGCGATCCTCATTCAGTACGGTGACATCAAGAAGGTCGCGACCGAGGCGGGATTACATTTTAAGATTCCCTTCATTCAGTCCGTTCAGATGATGGAAGGCCGACTGCTGTCCTACGATATCGAGTCGCGAGAGATAATTACCGCAGATCAAAGAAGGCTGTCAGTCAACAACTACGCCATCTGGCGCATAGAGGACCCCAAGAAGTTCAGGCAGTCGATGAACGGTAGAATGGATATCGCCCAGACGAGGATAGATGACATTGTCTACTCGAACCTGAGGAACGTACTGGCAAGTTACGAGTTCAGCTCTATTGCCTCCGGCGAGAGGATTAATATGCTGGCACAAATAACGGAAACGAGCGCACAGAAGCTGGATGAATACGGCATCAATTTGATCGACGTCAAGATCAAACGGGCCGATTTACCCGAGGCGAACGAAGAAGCTGTCTACGGCAGGATGATATCGGAAAGGCAAAGACAGGCGTCGTTGCTCAGGGCCGAGGGTGCCGAGGAGGCCCAGGAAATAGAATCGAACGCGGACAGGCAAAGCAGCGTAATCGTCGCCGAGGCCGAGAACAAGGCGGAAACCATCCGTGGAGAAGGTGAAGCCCGGGCGCTGGAGATCTACTCCGACGCCTATAGTCAGGACGAAGAGTTCTACGAGTTCTGGCGCAAGCTGGATTCCTACCGGGCGTCTCTGTCCGAAGGCAAGACCACTATCTTGCTCTCTCCGGATACTCAATACCTAAAGCTGTTGTCTGAGGGAGACCTGAAGTCTCTCAGTCTACGGGACCAGCAACCAGTGGAGAGTACTCAGACCGAAAGCGAGACACGGGATACGGAGGAGACGGATACCGGATAGGTTAAGCCAGGCGTAATAATAGCTAACGACCCCGGGGTGCGGGTTGTCCCGCGCCCCGGCTTTTACCCTGCAGGCCCGCCCTCCGAAGTGCGACGACCGTGGCCGGCTACAGGGGATAACCTCGAACCCCCGGGTAAACCGCGCCTCTCCCGATCGTAGGTCGAAAGTTCCCCCCTATAAGGTATATCCTAGATGTAAACCCTAGTTGTTGTTTACGGACCTCAATTCGCTAAAATTATCCATTGTTAATAAATTTTCTATTTCTGGGAGGTTTTATGAGTTCAGGACAGGAAGAGTTGAAAGGAGATGTCGTTAGTAACGTTGACGGGCTGGAAGGCAGGTTAAGGGAGATTGGCCACAGGATCTTCGAGAACCCAGAACTCAAGTTCGAGGAGTTCAAGGCGATGAAGTGGCTTACGGAAGAACTGGAAAAGAGGGGTTTCGACGTGGAGAGGGGTGTAGGCGGGCTCGAGACTGCTTTCGTTGGTAGGTGCCCGCACGGCGGTGACGGTCCGACAATAGCTTACCTGTCCGAGTACGATGCCCTGCCGGGCCTGGGGCACGCCTGTGGTCACAACCTTATCGCCACAATCGGGTTGGGGGCTGGTTTGGCCCTCTGTCCGTTGATGGAGGAGTTGGACGGGAACCTCCTCGTAATCGGAACGCCGGCCGAGGAGGGAGGCGGAGGAAAAATCGAGCTAATTGAAAGCGGCGTGTTCGATGAAGTTGACGTGGCCATGATGGTCCACCCCTCCGATCAGACCCTTATCGGACGGGGAAGCCTCGGCATAAAGGAGATAAAAATGGACTTCTACGGGAAGGCATCTCACGCCTCCGCAGAACCGGAGAAGGGGATCAACGCCCTGGACGCGGCAATTTCCACGTTCAACAACATAAACGCCCTTCGGGAGCACATGGAAGAAAGTGCCAGAGTCCACGGGGTCATTACCGACGGTGGAGAGAAACCTAATATCGTTCCCGAACACGCGGGCGCCCTCTTCTACGTCAGGTCCCCGAAAAACGACTACCTGGAGGAACTGATCGGCAAGGTGAAGAAATGCGCCGAGGCCGGTGCCATGGCGGCCGGTGCCGATGTGGAGATCAGTCAGGAGGGCCACGCCTACAGGCCGATGGACCCCAATCCCGTCCTCGTAGACCTGTTCAGGGATAATATCGAGTCGATCGGCGTGGAGGTCGGAGAAGCAAAGGGTGGGATGGGATCTACCGACATGGGTGATGTGAGCCAGGAGATGCCGGCCATCCATGGTTACATAAAGATCGTCGAGGAGGGAGTCCCCGCTCACTCCCAGGAATTCGCCAGGGCTGCCGACTCGGACGAGGGCTATGAAGGGATGATAGCCGCGGCCAAGGCGTTAGCCATGACCGGAGTGGACGTGTTAGGAGACGGGGAGACCTTCGAAAAAGTCCGGGAAAGGTTTCGGGAATAGCTTTAGTTAAGAGCGCGAATAGGGGGTACCTTTGGCCGAGGATAGCGTGGCGACGTTGGTAAAAGATGGAGAGGTGTACGGGCCGAAACAACGGGGCAAGAAGGATATACTGATTGTCGCGGGACGGATAGTGAAGGTGGCTGACGAAATAGCGGAGCCTCCGGAATTTTCTACCCGGGTCGTCGACGCGGGAGGCAAATATGTGACTCCGGGTTTCATAGACCTCCACGTCCACTTGCTCGGCGGCGGCGGGGAAGACGGGCCCCGCAGCAGGGTCCCCGAACTGGACCTGGGTGAGCTCGTCGAGGCCGGCACGACTACTGTGGTCGGCGTGCTTGGTACCGATGGGATTTCCCGGAGCCTGGAGGCACTTCTCATGAAGGTCAAGGCGTTCCGAGAGGAGATCTCCGGTTACATGTATACCTCCTCTTACCGCTTTCCTCCGATGACGTTGACCGGAAAGGTGTCAAGCGACATCGCCCTGTTTGAAGAGGTCATCGGGGTTAAGGTAGCGATTTCGGACCACCGGTCTTCATTTCCCACCGCCGATGAACTCGCCAAGCTCTCGTCCGAAGCCAGGGTAGGGGGAATGCTCGCGGGTGCTCCCGGGCTTGTCCACGCCCATGTCGGGGACGGACCCGCCGGCATACAACCGCTCTTCGACCTGGCGGAGAATACTGAATTGCCAATTTCAGGGTTTCTACCGACTCACATGAACAGAAGCCCCGATCTCCTTGAGAGAGGTGCGGAGTTTACGAAGAGGGGTGGATACATAGACCTGACCGTCCCGGGAAGCGAGAGCGGGGACCGCCCCTTTGGTGATGCGGTTAAGAATTTCCTGGATTGGGGAGGTGACCCAGCCAGAGTGACGTTCAGTTCGGATGGCAACGGAAGCCTGCCCACCTTCGACGAAAGCGGGGAGTTGACGGGAATTACCCGGGGGCGAGTAGGGCGGTTGAGTGAATCGACGCTCCGACTGGCCCGCGACGGGGAGATGTCGCTGGATTGGGCCGTATCGTTTATCACTAAGAACCCCGCGGCCGTCCTGGGTATCGACGGGAATAAGGGCCAAATTGAGGAGGGCAAGGACGGCGACCTGGTCGTCCTCGACGAAGGACTGACGATAGAGCAGGTTATCAGCGGAGGAAGGCTGGTGGTTGAAAATGGATCTTCGACGGTCGGAAGCAGGTTTACTTGATCTCTGGAGGTGTAACCTGAATGTTTCTCGCACTGGACGTTGGCAATACGAACATCACCATTGGTTGTTTCCGCGATGGTAGCCTGTCTCACACCTGGCGGATTTCCACCCTTCAGGGAGTTACCGAGGACGAATTTGGCCTGAAGATACTTTCCCTCCTGGAAACGGTGGGCATCAGCAAGTCTGATTTGGATGATGCTGTCGTATCCTCAGTCGTTCCCTATCTAAACAGGACCATCTCCTCGGGCCTGGAGAAGTACCTCGGGATAGAGACCGAGTTTCTGCGACCAACGGATAACGGCGTGGTCGAGCTCGAGGTTGATGAACCCGGTGCAGTCGGCCCGGACAGGATAGCGAACATCATTGCCGCTATGGAAAGTTACGGAGGACCGGGACTGATAATCGATTTCGGGACCGCAACCAGTTTCGAGCTTTATTCCGCAACAGGTAGCTTCCTTGGCGGTGCGATCTCCCCGGAGATGGAGACTGCCCTGGAGGCCCTGGTGGAGAGGGCAGCCTTGCTCCCCGAGGTCGAGCTGGAACTTCCGGACGACGTGGTGGGCAAGACGACCGCCGACAACATCAATTCCGGTTTCGTCCTTGGCTTCATCAGCATGGTAGAAGGGGTGATCGGCAGGTTCCAGGAGGGGTTTGGCGACGATTTCCGGGTGATCGCTACCGGGGGAAAGGGGAAGATATTTTACGAGGAGATAGACCAGATCGATTACTACGACGAGGACCTGGTCGTTACGGGATTGGCCCTGTGGCGGGAGGAGACCAACCGCTAACCCCGGACGGTTATGAAAAGAAGGTTCAGTTACCGCAGGTGAGAAGCTCTTTTATGGTGGTTGACCGTTCAGCTGCTCTGCCAATCGTTGTCACGCTCGGGGTACCCAAAGGGAACCCGGCATAGCTTGCTGTTAATGACCAGCCTGAAGTCTGTGAAGTGTTAACCTGAAAGCAACTACAGATAGTAGACGAGTTGCTCCAGCTCCTTCGTAATGTCTACCTGGGCGAGCTGAATTTCTTTGGGGAGGTTGAGGAGCGTGGGCGCGAAGTTTAGGACCCCTTCCACCCCCGCCTCGACCATCTGGTCGGCTACCTCCTGTGCCGCATCCGCCGGGACCGTTATTATGCCGAGCTTGATGTTCTCGTCCCGAATGACTTTTTCCATGCTGTCGGCGGCCTCGATCTTGACCCCGTTAATCTCCTTGCCGACGAGGTCGGGGTCCTTGTCGAAGGCGACCTTTACCTCGAAGTCTCCTTCGTCGAAGCCGTTGTAGGTAAGTAGGGCTGAGCCGATGTTTCCTGCCCCGGCCAGGGCCATGTCCCATTTCTTGTCAAGGTGAAGGATAGACCTGATCTGCTTTGCCAGCGTCTCGGTTTTGTATCCAACGCCACGGGTGCCAAAGTCACCGAAGTACGAGAGGTCCTTTCGGACCTGGGCCGAGTTCAGGTTTAGCTTTTCGGAGAAGTTACCCGATGAAATATTTACATCGCCCTCGTCGATTATCTTCTCCAGACACCGAAGGTACAAAGGCAACCTGTCAATTGTTTCTTTAGGTATTGATCTTTCTTTCATCTTTCACCCTCATTTTTTGTTGTTGACATAACTATTATACCAAAATAATACCAAAAGTTAAGACGTTACCGCAAACTTTGTGCTTTGAATCACTTTCTTTGCCGGACGGGTATTTGGTCGTATGCCAAGGAAAGATGTCGGACCCCAAAGGACCTCCTCTCCCTGGTCTGAACTCCTACGCTTTGATTTTCGCACACGGGCCGGCCCGGTTGCAACTAACTACCCCTGCATCGGGAAAGCAGGCGGAACGAGCGGCCAGCCTGATTTTGTTGGGGTAATTGCTGGAACTATTTAGCCGGTCCCGGATATAACCATGGCGGGGACGTCATGGGGTACAACGTGAAGGTGGACGGATTCGGACAGGGAAGCCTTTCTCCGGTGCGGAGCAAAATTCCGTCCGGGACAGCACCGTCAAGTCGTGACCGCCCTCCCCCGGCTTGTCGCTGGAAAGGTCCGACAACAACAGTTGTTCATGCCTTTTAAATCCCCGGCATACAACCGTTCCCAAGGCCAACACTCAAATTCCACGCTCCCTTAATCCATGGCCCAGGCCCGGTAGTTACCGGGGTTCGCAAACTCTAAGCCTTTCATCTATAATGGGAAGTGGAGAAAATCTAGAGCAAAGCCGAGCCTTACCTTTTTGCAAACTCTAATATGGTTTAATATCCTTTGATGAAAAATATTTTGGAGGTGCTACAGCGATGCACGAAAAATTGTTTACACCGGGTCCCACCGAAGTCAGGACAGAGCTTCTTCAAGCAATGGCTGATCCACAGGTTCACCATAGGACGGATGAATTTAGCGAAATATATGACGATATTCAGGTTAGGTTGCAGGAACTTCTCTTTACCAAAAAACCAGTATTCTTGTTCACGTCTTCCTCTACCGGGGCAATGGAGTCTGCCGTTACGAACGGGGTAAAAAAGAGGTGTTTGAACCTCGCAAATGGCGCCTTTGCCGAGCGCTGGCACAAGATTACCGTGAATAACGGGGTCCCGGCGGACCTTCTCGATCAGGATTGGGGTAGAGCGATAACTCCGGAGATGGTCGATGACAAGCTTTCCACCGGCAAGTACGATGCCGTAACAATGGTCTTCAACGAAACCTCCGTCGGCATGATGAACGACGTGGAGAAGATCGGCGAGGTGGTCAACGACCACGACGACGTCCTCTTTATGGTCGACGCCGTCTCGGGTATGGCCGGTGCCAAAATTGAAGTGGACAACTGGGGTATAGACATGTGTCTTGCCGGCGTCCAGAAGGCGTTTGGCTTGCCGTCAGGTCTGGCGGTGGCGTCGGTTAGCGAGAGGTTGTTGGACAGGGCAGAGGAGGTTGAGCCGCGCAGCTACTACTTCAACCTACCGCTCCTTCACAAGTATCACAAGCGGAGTCAGACGAGGACGACCCCCGCAATCCCACAGATATTCGGGTTGAGAGAGCAACTAATGCACATCGTCGACGAGGAAGGGATTGAGAACAGGTTTGCCCGTCACGACAGGCTGTCCGGAATCGTTCAGGACTGGGCGAAAAAGTACTTCGACGTCTTCCCGGAGGAAGGCTACTGGTCGAAGACGCTGACCTGCGTGGAGAATACAAGGGGAATTTCTGTTGCTGACCTGAACGAGGAATTGATCTCGCAGCATAACGCAAGGATCGCCAACGGCTACGGTGACATGAAGGAGGAAACCTTCAGGATCTCCAACATGGCCGACCTGACGGAAATAGATATCCGGGGTGTACTTGCGACGATAAACGACATTTTAGGGCTTGAGTAAAAGGAGGGGAATATGCCCAAAGTTTTAATCTCAGATCCGATTGCTGATGAAGCGGTAGAGAAGTTAAGGGATGCCGGGTTTGAACTGGAGGAGAAGACGGACCTCTCGGCCGAGGAGTTGACGGATGAGATCTCCAGCTATGACGGGATTGTCGTCAGGTCAGGTACCAAGCTGAGGGAGCCGATACTTGAGGCGGCGGAGGACCTGAAGATCATCGTCCGCGCCGGAGTTGGGCTGGACAACATCGACCTGGACTGCGCGGAGGAGTTGGGAATTGAGGTGAGGAATACCCCCGAGGCGAGCTCCAACGCCGTCGCCGAACTGGCACTGGCGCACATGTTCGCCCTGTCGAGGAACGTTCCCAGGGGGACCGCATCGCTTAAGGAACAACGTTGGATTAAAGGGGAACTCAAGGGCAACGAACTGATGGGCAAGACCGTAGGAATAATCGGCATAGGCAGGATAGGTCAGCTCGTCGCGAAGAAGTGCGATGCCCTGGGTATGGAGCCGGTGGCGTTTGACAGGTACGTGGACGAGGCTCCGATAGATGAGGTAAAGATGGTTTCCATGGACGAGCTTCTCAAGGTGTCGGACTTCGTAACCCTCCACATCCCGTTTGTGGAATCGGAAGGGGCCACGATTGGTGGAGAAGAACTGAGGCAGATGAAAGAATCGAGCTGCTTAATCAACTGTGCTCGCGGCGGAGTAGTCGACGAGGCCGCCCTGACCGAGGCACTGAAGGAAGGCTGGATTGCCGGTGCGGGCCTGGACGTATTCAACGAAGAGCCACCCGGGAACGATGAGCTGTTGAGCGTTGACAAGATCTCGTTAACTCCACACCTTGGGGCGTCGACCTTCGAAGCCCAGAGCAGAGTTGGCGAACAGGCAGCCGATGAACTAATTGATTTCTTCGGTGAGGTGTAAGGACAATGGCAGAGGTATACCCCTTTCGTGGGTATAGGTACAACCGTGATAAGGCTGGAGATCTTAACCGCGTCGTAAGCCCACCTTACGACAAGATCGACGACGAGACTAGGGAGGACCTGATAAACAGTAGTCCCTACAACATAGTTAGGATAATCTTGAGCGAGGCAACTGGAGAGGACGAGGACAAGTACGAAGTCGCGGCCAATTACCTGCAGGATTGGATTGACGAAGGCGTGTTGCAGCGGGATGAGGAGCCGGCCCTTTACGCCTACTACCAGGAGTACAAGGTTGAGGGAAAAAGGCGTGTCCGCAGGGGCTTCGTCGGTCTCGGCAAGATAGAGGAAGGCGAAGGGGTCAAGGCGCACGAGGAGACGATGTCCGGTCCAAAAGCGGACAGGTTAAGGCTGCTCCGTGCTACTGAATCGAACTTCGGTCAGATCTTTATGCTCTACTCCGACTTGGAGAACTCCGTGACCGCGACTCTCGACTCGGTGACAGATGAAGACACCCTGGTCGAGGTCAAGGACGGGGATAGGAACGTGCACAAGCTCTGGAAGATAACCGACGAATCGGTTATCGAGTCCATCCAGGAGGGAATGACGGACAGGAGCCTGTACATCGCTGATGGCCACCACCGCTACGAGACGGCCCTAAACTACAGGAACGAATGCAGAGAGGAGGGCTGGGAGTCGGTGGACGACGAGGGTTTCAACCACAGGATGATGACCTTCGTAAACGTGGACGACCCCGGCTTGAGCATACTGGCAACTCACAGGCTGATATATGGCGTAGATAAGTTCAAACCGCACGACGTGCTGGGCAAGGCCAGAGACCACTTCTCCATCTCGCGGTTCGACGAGAGGGAAGGCCTGCTGGAGAAGTTGGACGAGGACGCCGGGGAGAAACACACGTTCGGTTATCGGGCGAAGGGAGACAAGGCCTACTGGGGCCTGACGCTGCTGGACGAGTCGGTAATGGACGAACTCCTGCCCGACAAGTCGGAAGTATGGCGGAGTCTAGACGTGGCTATCCTCCACAAGCTTATCCTGGAAGGGTACCTTGGCATCGACGAGGAGGCGCTCGAGGAGAAGAGAAACCTGGAATACGTCCGGGGCCGCGAGAAAGCCCTCGACATGCTCAAGGAAGGTAAGTACCAGGGCGCTTTTATCATGAACCCGACCAGAATTAATCAGGTCAAGGAAATTGCCGACAAGGGAGAGAAGATGCCCCAGAAGTCAACTGACTTCTACCCGAAGTTGTTGACCGGCCCCGTCCTCCACAAGCTTTCAATCAAAAAGGAATAGTCGATGAAGTGGAGTACGGATAAGCTAAGAGAGGCCTACCTCAGCTACTTTGAGGAACGAGGCCACGAGATAAAAGAGGGGTCAGGGTTAATCCCCGATGACCCCTCTATGCTATTTACCTCGGCGGGGATGGTTCAGTTCAAGGACATCTTCTGGGGCCGGCGTCAACCTGACGTCGGGCGTGTAGCTACCTGCCAGAAGTGTTTCCGGGCCAAGGACATCGAGGAGGTCGGTAACACCTGGTATCACCATACCTTCTTCGAAATGCTCGGCAACTTTTCCTTCGGCGACTACTTCAAACGGGGGGCGATAGAGCTTGCCTGGGAGTTCGTCACAGAGGTCCTCCGCATGGAGGAGGAGAGGTTGTGGGTATCCGTGCACGAGACGGACCAGGAAGCGTACGACATCTGGAAGGACGAGATAGGAGTCCCCGAAAGGAAAATAGTCAGGTTGGGGGATAGCGAGAACTGGTGGGGTCCGGTTGGTGATTCAGGTCCCTGTGGCCCCGACTCGGAAATCTTCTACGATGCCGGCGAGGAGTACAAGTGTGGTCCCGATTGTGAGGGGCTCGCCTGTGACTGCAACAGGTTCAACGAGCTCTGGAACCTTGTGTTTACCGGTTACGAAATGGACAGGGAGGGAAACGTAACCGAGCTCGCCAGCCAGAACATCGACACCGGTATGGGGCTGGAGAGGGTATCTGCGGTACTCCAGGGGGTCGACTCCGATTACGAGATTGATATATTCCGCCCCCTTATCTCCGAACTCAAGGAGAGGATTGGGCTGAACACCTACAATGACGATCAGGTAGGGCTGGTCCGCCGGATCGGAGACCATATCCGGGGCGCCGCCTTCTTGATCTCCGAGGGCGTTATTCCTTCCAACGAAGGCCAGGGTTACGTCCTCAGGCGGTTGATTAGGAGGGCGGTCCAGGCTGGAGACAGGCTGGGGATGAAGGAGACCTTTTTGACGGAGAACCTCGAGCCCGTCTACGACACGATGGGTGAAACCTACCCGGAACTGCTGGAGAGAAGTGACCTCATAAGTAACGTCATCCAGAACGAGGAGGAGTCCTATCGGGAGACCCTTACCGAGGGAGAGGAGCTCTTTTACCGTCTTGCCTCAGATCTCTCCGAGGAGTCTCCCGGGGCTATCTCCGGGGCGGACGCCTTTCGGCTCTACGATACGCACGGGTTACCCCTATCTTTTTTGAAGAAACTTGCGCATAGAGAAGGACTAGAGGTTGACGAGGTCGGATTTAAGGAGGAGATGAAGAAGCAACGCTCTCGGTCCCGGGCGGGCCAGGAAGAAGGTGACGCGCTTCACACGTTCGTCGACGCCGGGGAGACGGAGTTTGTGGGTTACGAGCAGGACGAGGTCGAAGCGGAGGTGCTGGCGCTGATTGTTGACGACGAGACGGTCGAAGAAATGACCGCCGGAGACGAGGGTTTCGTCGTGCTTGACCGTACCCCGTTTTACGCCGAAGCCGGGGGCCAGGTAAGTGACGTGGGAACGCTCTCCGCGGACTCACTGGAGGCCTCCGCCGGTGACGTCACCGAACGCAAAGGCGTCTATTACCACGGTCTGGAGGTCGAAGGTGGGGAGATCAGCGTCGGTGATAAGGTGGTTGCCGGGGTGGATAGTGCCCGGCGCCGGGACACGGAGAGAAACCACACCGCTACGCACCTGCTGCACAAGGCGTTGATCAAGACGCTGGGCCCCCACGTCGTGCAGTCGGGGTCCAAGGTCTCCCCGGAGGAACTCCGGTTCGACTTCAACCACTTTGAGATCCCTGGGGACGAACAAATTGCCGAGATAGAGGATATAGTCAACTCGGTAGTCCTCGACAACCTCCCCGTAACCGTGGACTGGGTAGGTTCCGTGGAGGAGGCGAGGAGCATCGGCGCAGCTGCCCATTTTGACGAGGAATACCGGGGGAAGGAGAAGCTCAGGATCATCTCCGTAGGAGACTTCAGCAAGGAGCTCTGCGGGGGCACTCACGTCGACCGGTCCGGTGACGTAGGCGGGTTTGCGATTAAGTCCATTGAGACGATTTCCTCGGGTATACGCAGGGTGAGGGCGGTGACGGGAACGGGTTTCCTCTCGGATTATCGGGAAAAACGAGACAGGGAAGAAGAACTGGCCGGCCTCGTCCGGACTGGCCCGAGGGACCTGGTCGAGAGGGTCGAATCGATCCTCGAGAGGCAGGAGGAGCTGGGGGAGGAGCTGGAGAGGAAGAACCAAAGGTTGTTGACGACCGTCAAGGACCGTCTGATGGAGGACGTCCGGACCGAAGACGGCGTTGATGTTCTCTCCGCCCGCCCCAACGTGGACAGCGAAGATTTACAAAAGTTAGCGGACATGATCGAAGCGGAATTGACGGGCGTTATCGTCCTGGGGACGAGCGACGAGGACAGCGCCTCCGTCGTCTGCAAGGTCTCCGACGAGTACGCGGGCAAGTTCGATGCGGGCGAGATAGTCCGCGAGTCAGCCCAGGTCCTCGGCGGAGGCGGTGGAGGTTCCCCCGCCTTTGCTCAGGGTGGCGGCCCGGACAAGTCCAAGCTCGCCGACGCACTATCTACGGGGATAAATATTGTCAGGTCATCGTTGGAAGAGGGCTAGAGCGGTTTCCCGCACTGTCTTCTGCTAGGGCATACTTAGGTCGTGATGGTATTTTCTCCGAACTTGGAGGTTAAGTTGAGCAGTCTCGGTTATTTCTATATTGCCTGCGGAGTTCTCGTGCTGGACAGGGTCAGCAAGGCGCTGGTCAGCCTGTTCTACCACCGCGGGTCGATGATCTTCTTTCGTACCGGTTTCTTCTCTTTGCGGTACGTCGAGAACTCCGGGGGAGCATTCGGGATTCTTCCCCGAAAAAGTGCCCTATTCGCCCTCGTCACCTTCGTCTCCGTGGGGCTGATCGCCTACCTGCTCTTCTTCTCCAACGTAAATCAATTCGTCATAAAGTTGGGACTGGCCCTGCTCCTCGGTGGTTCCTGTGGCAACCTGATAGACAGGCTCGCCTACGGGGCGGTGGTCGACTTCATCCAGTTCGGCAGCTTTCCGATATTCAACCTCGCCGACGTGGCCATAGTTAGCGGAACGGGACTGATCGTGTTTGGGCTTGTGGGAGGGTCTGAAGCAATTGGAAGGTAAACGAGAGGGGAAGTTTTTCGTGTTTGAGGGCCTGGATGGCTCCGGTACGACTACCCAGGTGAACCTGTTGTCTGAATACCTGGAGGATATGGGTTATTCCGTCCTCGTAGTCGAGGAGCCCGGGGGGACCGATCTCGGCCGTGAGGTCAGGGAATTGTTGCTCGAGGACCGGGGAGTAGACATCACCGGGACCGCCGAACTCTTCCTCTACGAGGTTTCTCGTGCCCAGCTTGTCAGGGAAAAGCTCATTCCCGAGCTGGACCGGGGAAGGATAGTTATCTCCGATAGGTTTGCCCTCTCCTCCGTGGCCTATCAGGGCTACGGCAGGGGGGTCCCGATTGCAGACGTGAAGAGGTTGAACGCGGTCGCCGTAAACGGGGTCAAGCCCGACCTGACCTTCTTCCTCGATATCGACCTGAAGGCGATGGGCACTCGGACCCTGGGTAAGGAGCCCGACAGGATAGAAAAGGAGAGCGAGGACTTTTACCTCAAGGTCAGACGGGGTTACCTGAAGGAGGTTGCGAACAGGGCCGGGCATACTGTCATAAATGGGTCCCTTTCCAAAGGAGAAATTCACGAGATGGTCCTCAGCCAGGTGTGTGAGGAGCTGGCCGAACTCAACGGATAGATTAATGGGGCTGGAGTTAGTATCATTATGTTTATGACTGGAATGTATAAAAAATAAGGAGGTACTGAACGTGACCGATCCGGAACTGGAACCCGAAACAGATAGTCCTGCTCAGGTTGATTTGAACTGTAAGACCCTGGACCTCATATACGGCATGGACGTAGTAAAACGTAGCCTTGGTACGGGAAGGGACATGCCCATTCTAAGTGGGGTAAAGATGGAGATCGGCGAGGAAGAGATGAAGCTCACCACGACCGACCTCGAGATGACGACGAGGTGTACGATACCGATTACGAACCTGGCCGAGCCGGCTACGGTCGTCCTGAAGGGGGACGTACTGGCGAAGATTGCCCAGAGGATCCCGGAGGCCGGCGAGGTTACGCTCACGTCGGACCCCGAAGAGAATCAACAGGTCAAGCTCTCGTCCGGCTCAATTACATTTGACCTGTTCCAGATGTCGACTGACGATTTTCCCTCGGTCGATGAACTCCCGGAGGAACCGATTGTTGAACTGGACGTAGATCAGTTTAAGTCCGCCATCAAGCAGACCACGTTTGCTGCCCTTAAAACGAAGGAGACGACCAGGTTGTCGTTGACCGGTATCAATACCATTATCGGCGAAGAGGGGATGAAGATGGTCGCCACCAACGGGTATCGGATGGCCCTGAAGACGCTGCCGCTTTCGGACTCGGAGGAGGAGAGGACGCTGTTGATAGAGTCCAGCGCCCTCACGGAGCTCGATAGAATCCTGTCTCAGGCCGATTCTGACGTTGTATCCATGTACGCGTCCAAGTCGGAGATATTTTTCGTCACCGACGGGATCGTATTCTCGGACAAGCTGATTATGGAGGAGTTTCCCGACTTTGAGGCAGTGGTCCCCGAGGGTAACGAACTCCCGTTTAGGATGAGCCGGAACGAGATTCTGGAGACCCTGTCTAGGGCAGAGATTACCGCTTCCGAGGAGTCCGGTGCCGTCAGGTTAATTGCCGAAGAGGGGTCGAAGGAGCTGACCATATACTCATCTTCTCCGGAAAAAGGAGAATTTGAGGAGGTCGTCACCCTCAACGAGGCGAGCAAGGGGGCGGTCGAGATATCCTTTAAGGGGGAGTTTTTCGTCGATGCGCTGAGGAGGATGAAGGGCCAGGAAGTCGTGCTGTGGCTTGAGGACGCGGAGACAGCGGGGCTCATAGAACCTGCAGAGGAGAGCGGGGACTTCCTCTACGTTTGTATGCCCATCGCCGCGACCACGTAATTCCCGCCGGGCTTGCCGACTTATCCCCTGTTGCAAACACCGAACTGGTTTTTTATCATTAGAGAGAAATTTTGGGAATAACTGGAGGTAGAATTATAGATGGCACAACCGAAGATGGTTCATGATAGGGCTCATTGTGTGGGCAAAAGGAAGGAAGCGATCGCACGTGTTTATCTCGGTCGTGGAGACGGGAACATGATCGTCAACGGCCAGGACGCAGTTGATTACTTCCGTAGTTTGCCTTATACCGAGGAAATGGTCAACCTGGTGGCGAAGAAACCCTTTAAGGTTACCGGTACGGAGAACAACTTTACGGTTGAGGCAAAGGTAGAAGGCGGAGGCTACAGGGCGCAGCTGGAAGCCCTGCAGCACGGTATAGCCCGAGCAATGACGGCTCTAGGTGACGAATACAAGTCCGATTTAAAGAAGGAAGGACTGCTTACCCGTGATTCTCGGATGGTGGAGAGGAAGAAGATCGGACGGCACAAGGCCAGAAGAGGACAGCAGTTCTCTAAACGTTAATCCAGCACTTCGTCTTCTAGTAGTTTTTCTGGATTAGGCCCATTTTTAGTTACTGAGGTGAGGAACGATGAAAGAAGCAATTCATCCTGAGTTAAAAGAGGTTACCGTTAGGTGTGCATGTGGGAACACGTTTGAAACGATGTCCACCAAGGAAGACCTGCACGTCGACGTTTGCTCAAACTGTCACCCCTTCTTTTCCGGGGAGGACAGATTCCTGGATTCTGAGGGAAGAATCAGCAAGTTTGAGAAGAAATACGGTCTGACCTCTGACGAGGACACGGAAGAAGAGGAAAGCGCAGAAGAGTCAGAGGCCGCGGAAGAGTAATAGATATATCTTTCCTAATTTTCTCAACCAGCGAAGAGAGGTCCTAAATGGCTGTTGGAGGGCAGGCGGTAATTGAAGGGGTGTTGATGAGAAACGGCGACAGGATATCGGTCGCCGTACGGCGTGAGGCCGATGGGGAGATAGTAGTTGAAAAGCTGACCCCCCGGCAGCGGTTTACACGATTGAGTGATATTCCCTTCGTCCGT
>JAGXLQ010000147.1 GCA_018334595.1 Candidatus Bipolaricaulota bacterium
GGAAAAGAGACAAAATCCCTGGCCAGGTAATTGGTTCCAGACCCCTTGAGCCTGAAGGGAGCTGTTGCTCCTTCTCGGTAGGTCACCTGGGAGTACAGATATCCCACTTTCGAACTATGGGTGTTTTGGATTTCTATCCTCGCTCCATCCGAACAGGGTATGGGAAAATTCATGGCCGAGTGGGTCTGCCTCCTGTTTGACCAATTGGACCCCACGGACATATGCCTGGTGCTGTTTAACAGGGGGGTCCCCTTCACGGCCAAGTGGTTGGCCCAAAGCGTGCCAACATCCATCTCGAGGTCCGGGCTCGACGATCCATCCGTATATACTCGGATTATTGCATCCCTTCCCATGCGCGCTTCCCCGAATGTGGCGAACCACAGCGATGTAATTATGTTCTCGCCTGTAAGATCCGCTAAGACCTTGGTTTCTTCCGGTCCAACCCTTACTTTCTCCAGGGTCTCCATCTTCGTCTTTGTCCGCGGTAACCGGAAGGTGTCGCCCATTTGTACCTGGGACAGATTGAAGGCCGAATTTCCCTGCAGATTGAACGAACCCACACTGGGGTCAAAGCTCAACACACGCTCGCCGCTATCCTCTTTAACCAGGACAAATTGGTCGTCTCCAGGCACAAAGATCTTTTCAAGATTTAATTCATCGGGCAGCTGTAAATCGTCTGCGTTAGGGTTGGCACCTCCCGAACTTTGCCCGGTGATCCCCAGGACTGCCGCACCGGCAGCCGCCAACTTTAGAAGGTTTCTTCTCGTCACGCTCAATGATTCTCGCTCTGACCCTGCGTTCTCGTCTTCTTCTGGGTTGGAATCGACCACTGAAAATCACCCCGCTTTACGAAAACGAAATCGGCGAAATAGTTCTAACGCCGCCTAACAACCCCAACTAATTGTTTAGTCCGGCAGGACAGGACCGACAAGGGATAACTCAAGAGAGATCACCGCTACTTGAGCCTTTAGAAGAAAAACTTTGCCAGCGACAAAGCTCCCTGGGCCCAGGAGGTCCTATGCGTTGTCCCGATCTTCTCGTTGCTGCTGTCGTACTCTTCTGTATACCACCTGTAAGAATCCGTCCAGACCTCCCCCGTTGAATATTCCGGCTCCCAACCCAACGTTTGCCGAATTTTCTCTACCGACACGTAGTGATCCACGTCGGCGGTGGCATATACCCACTTGTACAGGGGAGAAAGATTAAGCTTCTCCAGGAGGGTGAGTCCGGGTATAACAAGCCAGGAAGGGATAGGTATCACCCTCTTTCCATATCCCGCGTAGTCGAGCAGCTCCTGAAGGTCCTCCTTTAACGTCCGGAATTGGGTGGCTCCCACGTTAAAGGTGTCGTTTACCTTATTCTCTGGCTGCGTAGCGGCGAGGTTTATTGCATCAACCAGGTCCTGAACGTGAAGCAACTGATACTTGTTCTCTCCGTCACCGATTACGGGGATGTTCTTGCGGCTTTCAACCCAATCGTTAAGTATACTAAATACCCCCAGCCGGTAAGGACCGGCGAAGGTCTTTGGCCTCAACACGGGAACGAGGTAGCCCCGATCCCGGTATTTACGGCAGACCTTCTCCGCCTCGACCTTGCTTGTACCATAGGGCCCTACTCCATTCAGGGGATAGTCCTCGTCAACCGGGTGGGTCTCGGGTATTCCGTAAACCGACGTCGATGAGATGTAGATAACTCTGTCTACACCCTGCTGAAAGGCCTTTTCTAAGAGGAAATCGGTCCCACCTACGTTCGTCGAAAAGATCTCCTCCTCGGACCACCGGGGCAGGGCAGCAGCACTATGGACGACTACGTCGACCCCTTCCAACGATTCCATTAAGGGACGTTCGTTTCGTATATCTCCCTGGTAGAAGTGAAAGTCCTCACCCATATCCGGGTAATTAAACTTGTGAATATCCAGCCCATTGACCACTTTTCCCTTCTCAATTAAATCCTTGGAGGCGTGGTAACCCAAAAAACCTGAAGCTCCTGTAACTAAATACTTCTCTGGCATAATGGCACCCCGTTGATTAGCAGTATATTAATATCCTAATAGATTCACTCTCTGTTTAAAGACTCACACCGTATATTCTCAGGCGACCCCCACGTTATGGATTACCGGGTTATCTCGAAAAGCCAACGACCCTGTCCGCGCTCTCGCTCAGTGGAAATACACCATTATTCCCACCACCGCCCCGGCCCACAGCATTATATTTATAATCAGGGGAGGATCTTTCAGTAGGACCTCACTCAGCTGACCGCTGGATACCCCCTTGACCTCAATCAGATAGAGGTATCTGAACACCCCATACAGGACGAAGCTCGTCGTCCATAGCATCTGGTCAGAATGAACCGAAGAGAAAGAGTACAAGGAGTAGCTGATAACGGTGGCTGTGGTTACGACCATGATAAGCTGCGTTAGGTAGGTGGCAGTATAGGCATCGGATGTTTCTCCTTGATCGGTTACTCCTTCCGTTGTCTCTGCCAGTTCAGCCTGCCTCTTGTTTAGGGCCAGGAATAGGGCCAAGAAAGTCGTGCTGACCACCAGCCAGGGAGAGATATTTACGCCGATTGCGATCGCCCCGGCAATCGCCCTTAGCACGAACCCGAACGATATTACCAGTATGTCCAGGATGATTACGTCCTTTAGCCAGAAGGAGTATAGAAGGTTGACCAGAAAATAGACGGTCAGAATTAATCCCAGGTGGAAGTGAATGTAGAAACCGACGCTCAAGCTAACGGCAAAAAACAGGCAAGCACTTACGCCTGCGGGTAGTACCCCCAGCTCCCCGGATGCGATGGGGCGCCCCGATTTTTCCGGATGGGCGCGGTCCTTCTCACGATCCGAAATGTCGTTGACTATATAAACGGCCCCCGCAGCAAGGCAAAATAGCCCGAAGGTCACAAGCGCCGTAAGGCCTTTTGCAAGGTCAAAGAAACTTGCCGAAAAGATCAATCCAGCAAATACGACGAAATTCTTTATCCAGTGTTTCGGCCGCATCGTGCGAATTAACGCTGTAAAGTTGTTAACCATAACCACCCCTTTTCATTTCAGACCAACCCCGTAATTTTCGTCAGGGCGTGAGCCAAAGCGGCCGTTAAAAAACGCCCTGGCCCCGGTTCCAGGTTTCCAACCTCGAAGCCAAAGTGGGCGTCGCTTCCCGACAGCTTTGGTATCCCGTACTCATCGGCAAAGCCTTCAGCTTTTCGGTCAAAAGAGCTCAGCAGGCACCGCCCGTTAAAGGCCTCTACATAATCAATCCTCTCGACTATTTCTAAAGCGTTTAGGCCTATAGCGCTCCCCCTGAGCCTGTCGAAGGGATGAGGGATATAGACCTCTCCGCCCTGTTCCTTGATCTCATCAACGACCCGGCCGAGCTCATCGGACTGGATTTCTCTCTCTAGCCCCAGGCCAATTACCTCGCCCTTGTCGGTGTTTATCTCCGCCCCGACAACCACGTTCAGCGGGCTGCCAAGCTCCTCGGCTTTCTTCCTCGTCTCCTTTCCCCCTCTTATGGTTCCGTGGTCGGTAACTGCTATGGTTTCCAATTCATTTTGTTCTGACAGAGATATTATCCTCTCCGGCTCAAGGTGGCCGTCTGAAGAATACCTGGAATGGACGTGAAAATCGGAATTTTTCTTACCGGCATTCACCCTATACTTTCCCCCCCCACACTTCCGAACCCCAGCCTCCTGCGATTGATAAAGAAAGTAATCAGGCCGATAAACACCGCAAACCAAAGGGTGGAGAGCCTGATTATCAACGTGGCAGAAACGGCAAACGGTTTGCTCAACCCCGCAACAGCTATCATTATTCCCGTCATACTGCCCTCGGCCACCCCGATGCCCCCCGGCAGAAAAGAAACAGCGCCCATTACCGACGAGAACGTAAATATAAACGTGGCCAGCAGGAAACTCTGCCCGACACCCAACCCGGAAATGATCAGGTACATAGCCACGCACTCGGACCCCCAGGAGAATATGCTGATGCTGACAGAAAAAAGCAGCCGGGGTAACCGCAATAGCTCGTACGAACTTTCGTAGAAGTTTCTAATCGAGCCACTGTAGTGTTTGAGCAGCGGCATATACTCCATCTTGTCTATCAACCACTCCGAAATGGCCCTACTCTGCACCACCAATATAAGTGTCAACGCCAGTACAAAAACGAGGATCAGGGCAAAGATACCATACTGAACTCCC
>JAGXLQ010000015.1 GCA_018334595.1 Candidatus Bipolaricaulota bacterium
GGGGATTCAGATCCGCCGGCCGTTGTCCTTGGTTATAGATATCTGGTAACCCCAGCACAAAGTTCTGATAATTATACCCGTTACGTGGTCTCCACCCTGGTCTTTCAGTTGCACAACATGGTAGAATCACTGTTACCATTGATGGAATCAGGATAAACTGATATTATAACCTTCAAGCAAGGTAGGTGAAAATGTCTCATGGAATTACCTAAACAATACGACCACGAAAAAGTTGAAGACAGGATTTATGACTTTTGGGAGGAAAACGGCTACTTCCACGCGGAGGTCGACCCGGAGAAACCCCGTTTTTCCATGGCTATACCGCCCCCAAACGTTACCAGCGAACTGCACGTGGGCCACGCACTACAGTTTACCCTCCATGACATTGTAATTAGATACCAAAGAATGAACGGCAAGGAAGCCTGCTGGTTTCCAGGAATGGACCACGCCGGTATTGCAACACAAAACGTGGTAGAGAAACAACTGGACAAAGAAGACCTAACGAGACACGACCTGGGCAGGGAAAAGTTTGTCCAGCGGGTATGGGCGTGGAAGGACGAATATGGAGGAAAGATCAAGGAACAGCTAAAGGCATTGGGGTCCTCCCCCGATTGGGACCGGGAACGGTTTACCCTGGACGAGGGCTTATCGGACGCGGTTACAGAAGCCTTCGTCCGGTTGTACGAGGAGGGATACATATACCAGGGCGAGTACATCATCAACTGGTGTCCCCGGTGCTCAACCGCCCTATCCGATATCGAGGTTGAACACGAAGAGGAAGAAGGAAAGCTCTACTGGATAAAATACGAGATAGTCGACTCGGACGACTTCCTGTCCGTTGCCACCACCAGGCCGGAGACGATGCTGGGGGACACGGGACTGGCCATTCACCCCGAAGACGACCGGGCCGAGGACCTGGTGGGAAAGACGGCTATACTCCCCCTGGTAGGCCGAGAAATCCCGATCGTCGCCGACGAGGTAGTCGACCCCGAGTTCGGGACGGGGATAGTCAAGGTAACACCCGCTCACGACCCCACGGACTTCGGCATTGGGAAGACACACAGCCTGGAAGCCATATCCGTGATAGACGACGCTGCCAACATCGACTTCGAGGGAAAGTACGGTGGGATGGACAGGTACGAGGCGAGGGAGGAGTTAGTCGAGGACCTGGAAGAAGAGGGATATCTGCTCGAGGTTGAGGACTACAAGCATTCCGTCGGACACTGCCAGAGGTGCGGCACGGTCATCGAGCCGAGCGTCTCGGAGCAGTGGTTTGTTAAGATGGACAACCTGGCCAGGCCGGCAATTGAGGCAGTCAAAACGGACGAGGTGGAGCTAATCCCCGAAAGGTGGAAAAAGGTTTACTTCGAGTGGATGGAAAACATCCAGGACTGGTGCATATCGCGCCAGCTCTGGTGGGGACACAGGATCCCCGCCTGGCAGTGCGAGGACTGCGGAGAGGTAATAGTCAGCAGGGGTACACCTGAAGAGTGCCCTGAGTGCGGCGGGACTGACCTGACACAGGAAGAGGACGTACTAGATACCTGGTTCAGCTCAGCTCTCTGGCCGTTCTCCGTGATGGGCTGGCCCGAGAAGACGGAAGAACTAAATTACTTCTTCCCTACGGACCTGCTGATTACCGGGTTCGACATCATCTTCTTCTGGGTCGCCCGCATGATCATGACCAGCCTCCACTTCATGGGCGAAGTGCCGTTTGACCAGGTGCTTCTCACCCCCCTGATCCTCGACGAGGACGGAGAGAAGATGAGCTCTTCCAAGGGCAACATCCTCGACCCCCTCGAGCTCAAGGAAGAATACGGAGCCGACGCGGTCCGCTTCGCCATGGCCTCCTCCACCACGAAGGGGAGGGGGATGAAACTGTCGGTCCGTGAGATCGAGGACAAGAGGAACTTCCTCAACAAGCTGTGGAACGCCGCGAGGCTCGCCATACCCCATGTCGAGGAAGCTCCCGGTTCGCTCCCGGACCCCGCCCGACTGGAGTTTGAAGATCGGTGGATACTGAGCAGGTTCGAGAGGACCCTGAAATCCCTCAGAGAAGACGTAGAGGACTACTCCTTTAAGGCGGCGACCAACGAAATATACGACTTCGTCTGGCACGATTTCTGCGACTGGTACCTTGAACTAATCAAGTCACGACTCTATTCCGAAAAGAAAAGCGAGGCGGCCTCGGCGGTACTACGCCGCGTTCTGACAGGAACCCTAAAAGCCCTCCACCCGTTCATCCCCTTCATCACCGAAGAGATCTGGAACAAACTTCCGCACACCTCGACGCCCCTGATGATATCCGACTTTCCCGAACCGGAGGGCGAACTGATTGACGACGGGGTAGAGGAAGGTATGTCAGACATGCAGGAGATCATCAACGCCGTCAGGAGCGTAAGAGCGGGGATGAACGTACCCAGCGGCAAGGAGATTTCCGTGCTCGTCGAGACCGAGGACCCCGTGATAACGGGCCTGGTGGCAGAGAAGAAGGTCTACTTTGACGAGCTGGCGGACGTAAGCAAGATAGAGGCGGATAGCGATCTGGAGAGGCCGGCCAACAGCGCGCGCAGGGTACTGGAAAATGCCGAGGTCATAGTGCCGTTACAGGGAGTCATAGACTTCGAAGAGGAGAAGGAAAGGATCGAAAAGGAACTGGCAGAAGTCGAGGACGACCTGGCGGACACGCTAAAGAAGCTCGACAACAAGGACTTTCTGACCAAGGCACCGGACGAGGTAGTCAACAAGGAGAAGGACAAGAAACAGGAGTTTTTGACCCGAATAGATCGACTCGAGTTAAACCTCAACGCACTGGAGGGTAATTGATAGATAGCCTGGACGAAGCACTAACCTACATCAAGGGACTGCCAAAGGTCGACGTAAAGCCCGGTCTCTCCCGGGTAAAGAGGATGCTCGACTCGCTTGGCTCACCCCATCGGGAATATCGTTCGGTACACATAGGGGGCTCCAACGGCAAGGGGTCGGTGCTGGCCCTGTTACAGGGCGTCCTGTCCCCCTCCCTCCGGCTGGGCGAGTACGTATCTCCGCCCTTGATCGGGTTTGCGGGGAGGATAAAGGTAGATGGGAAGGAGATCCCCGATGATTCCATCGTCCGGGGGATCAAGAAGTTAAGAAAGCCGATAGAGGAATTAATCGAGGAGGGTAACGGTCCCACCCTGTTTGAGGCCGCAACGGCGCTGGCTAGCTGGCACTTCGCCGAGAGTGGGGTCGACCTCGCCCTAATGGAGACCGGGTTGGGGGGGCGGTACGACGCAACACGACCGGTCGGCAATTCCGTCCTGTCAGTGGTCACATCCGTGGACCTGGAACATACGGACATCCTCGGCGACACCATCGAGGAGATAGCAACAGAAATTGCGGGAATCGCGACCGGGAACGCTCCCCTCGTGCTGGGGCCGTCGAAAAACGCCCCCCTGGAAATATTTGCAGGAGAATGCGAGAGGACGGGATGTGAGGTCGTCCCGGGAGACGAGGTCACCGACCTCAAACTAAGGGACTTCAACTGGGAGCGCTCCCGGTTCGAGGTAAGAAAATCAAACATTGCAGGACTCACCGGCGAGACCGTCGAGCTGGGGCTGCTGGGGACGTACCAGGAACGTAACCTCACCACCGCGTTGACGGCGCTGGGCGAGCTCTCAACAAGGGGTTACTCGCTGCCCATCTCGCAGGTCAAGCACGGGCTACGCGGAGTCAGCTGGGAAGGCCGCTTCCAGCTGCTCCAACAAGAACCATTCCTCATCGTCGACGGTGCCCACAACCCGGCCGCCGCAGCCTATCTTGCCGAGGAGATAAAGAGGTACGGGTTATTGCTGCCGGAAGATCATCGCACGACCGTCGTCTTCAGCGCCCTCAAGGACAAGCCGGTCCCCGAGATGCTGGAAACCCTTTCCCGGGTTACGGAGCGGTTCGTCATCACGGAGCTGGACAACCCCCGGGCGGAGTCTCTCAAAGACCTGGGCGAGGCCGCCGAAACACTGTCGTTAAACTACAAGCTTGAACCCTCGCCGAAGAAGGCGATCGAGCTCGCGATAGAGGAATCGGAGAGGTCCGATTTAATCTGTATCACAGGTTCACTGTACCTCGTCAGGGAGGCGTTCGTTCATGGGTTCTCGGGCTAGAATCAAGCGGATAAGGCAGGGAAAGGTCCCCGAACACGTAGCCATCATCCCTGACGGCAACGGAAGGTGGGCTAAAAGCCACGGGTATGAAAGGTCGAGGGGACACAAGAGGGGGTCCGAGGTGGCGGAGGACTTAATCGAGTTCGTCAGCAACGAGCTTTCAATCAAATTTATGACGTTTTATACTTTCTCTACGGAAAATTGGTCCCGGCCCGGCAGGGAAGTGAGTTTTTTGATGACCCTGCTGAAGGAATTCCTGCAGAAGAAACAGTTCAAGTTTATGGAGAACAACGTCAAGTTGAGGGTGATCGGCGATCTATCCAAGCTCCCGAAGAAGACTTCTGGCATAGTCCAAAGGACCGTCAACAAGACTACAAAGAACGACGGCCTGCAACTCGTGATGGCGCTAAATTACGGGGGCAGACAGGAGATCCTACGAGCCACAAGAAAGATAATTGAAGGGGTCAAGGAAGGCAAGACACGCCTTAGTAACCTGTCGGAGGAGATGTTTCGTTCGCAGATGTTCGCCCCCGACATACCCGACCCGGACCTATTGATCCGGACCAGCGGAGAGGAAAGGATTAGCAACTTCCTGCTCTGGCAGATGGCCTACACCGAACTCTGGTTTACCGATACGCTCTGGCCCGCCTTTGCCCCCGAAAACCTGCTGGATGCGATATCCGAATATCAATCGAGGGAAAGACGTTACGGTCAAGTAAAGGATAAAGAAAGGAATACACCAAAGTGAGTTCTTTAGGGAAACGTCTACTAACCGCAGTAATAACGGCCCCGGGAGTAATCGTACTCTTGTTTTTTGCCAAGCAGAAAGACTTTCCCTGGGCAGTGGGGCTCTTCCTGGCGATTTCTGCCGCGGTAGGAACGGTAGAGTTTTGCCACCTCCTCAAAGAATACGGGATAGAGGTAAGGGTAATTCCCACTTCCCTGATTGCCGGCGTCGGCTTTTTTGTCTACTCAGTCTTCGAGGCTAAATACGGTTACCTCATCGGTGGTTCGATGGCGGGCCTGGCGGTCGTCACAAATTTATCCCGGAGCGGACCCCGAGGAAACCTCAAGGCGATATTCGGGGCAATCCTCGGGTTGGTCTACGTCCCGGGATTACTTCACTACCTATATATAATCTTCGTCGCGGAGAGCGGCGTAATTCACACCATCAACCTGCTCCTCATCGTCTGGGGTTACGACTCGGGGGCGTTCGCCATCGGCAGTATGTTTGGCAAACACAAAATCGCCCCAGAGGTGAGCCCGAACAAGACTGCGGAGGGAGTCCTCGGGGGGCTGGCCTTTGCCTTCGTGGGCGCGTCAATATCGCCAATGTGGATCCCCTACTTAAAGTGGCTGCCACATATAGGTATGCTCGCCCTCCTGGTAGGGTCCGCAACGCAGCTGGGAGATCTTACCGAGTCATGGCTGAAGAGGCTCGTGGGCGCTAAGGACTCCGGCCACCTATTCCCGGGACACGGCGGAGTCCTGGACCGCATAGACGGGCTGCTGCTGGCACTACCCGTCTTCTACTTCTACTACCACTTTGTCCTCGATTTCGTTTAAGGGGGTGAAATCATCAGTATCAAGGACTTGGCTGAAGGGTCAACGGAAACGGACACTCCCGTAGCTGTATGGCTGGATGACGAGACCAACGAAGTAATCTTCCAGTACGGATACGCAAGCATCAGCATGCCGGTCGAAGACTATCACGACTTCGCCGGGATCTTAGACGCCGCTTCGACCGAACTGGAAGAACTTTAGTAAGGGGTTCGTTGGGCTTTACGGATAACCGGGAACGACTTATCATTGTAGCGGCAAACGGACTGGATAGGTTTTACTACCGTTCCAGATTGTTATTGTTGAGACGTAAACAGTTAAAAAAACAGCGAGGTGAACTATCAAGCATGGCTCTCCAGCGGTTTCTCTTCAGAGTTAAGGACAAACAGATAGAGAAGGAAGCAATTACGATGGTTTCTAGCCTGGACATAGAGGACGTAGAGATAAGGCGTGACGAGACCGTCAAAGAAGCGTGGTTGGAAGATTACGAGATAGGCAAGACCGTATACGGGCTTGACGAAATAGAAGAATATTTTGAATCCCTGGTTTCCGCCTGACGCCTTAAACTAGTGGAGGCGAAATGAACAATATCTACCTGGTGGCCGGTCTCGCACTGGTCGCGGCGGGGTTGATTTTCGGCTTCATCGGGGGGCCTGGGGACGAAGATTATTACGAGACGGGGGTCGCGAGCTGGTACGGGCCCAACTTTCAAGGCAAGACGACCGCAAGTGGAGAAACCTTTGACATGAACGAGTTGACGGCGGCACATAAGAGCATTCCATTCGGGACCAAGGTGAGGGTAACCAACCTCGCCAGCAACTCCCATGTCGTAGTGCGCATAAACGACCGTGGTCCATTCATAAAGGGCAGAATCATTGACCTATCGAAAAGGGCGGCGGAGAAACTGGGAATAATTGATTCTGGTACGGCAGAGGTCGGCCTTCAGGTAATCGAATGGGGCGACAATTGACTCTAACTACCAACCTTAAACGCTCCCTCTAACTTTCGAGATAACTATGAAAAACGAGATCACCAACGAACGGACGTACAGGGACTTGGAGTTCTCCAAGTTAAAAAAGATCGTAAAAGGCTTTGCCGTCTCCACCCTGGGAGAGGAGGGCGTGGACGAGCTGAAGCCGACCAGCGACAAGGAGAAAATTGAGCGGGAGCTCTCACTGGTCAGCGAATGCCGCGACTTGTTCGAAAAACCGGACCGGTTTACCCTGGGCGAGGTACGCGACCTCAGCGGCCTAATCGAGGCAGCCCAGGAGCACCCACCGTTGGAGGCCGAGGACTTCCTCACGATCAGCGGTTCGTTGGAAAACGGCGCAGAGGCCAGGGAATACATAATGGACCTTCCCGAGGAGGAGGGCCCTCACCTCAAACAACTGGCGCGGAGCATCGACGAGTTTGGGGTGCTAAGAAGCGAGGTCCGCGAGAAGATAGATCGGCGTGGAGAGATCAGAGACACTGCCACCCAACGTCTCTTCAACCTGCTGAAGAAGAAGCGGAGGACCGAATCGGGGATAAAGAAGAGTCTGAACCAGTTCATGGACGACCACGCCAGCCTGATCCAGGACAGGGTAGTAGTCCAGAGGTCAAACAGGCTGGCCATACCCCTGAGGAGTTCCGCTAAAGAGCGTGTTGATTGCGTGATCCACGGTAGTTCAAACTCCGGCAGGACCCTGTTCGCGGAACCGTCGCAGGCCGTAAAGCTGAACAACGAACTAAAGGACCTTATCTCCGAGATCCATGAGGAAAAAAAGAGGATTCGGGGGGAACTTACCGACCTGTTTCTGTCCCGGAAGAACAAGGTCGCCCGGACACAAAGGACCGTGAAAAAATTGGATTCCGTCTACGCCAGGGCCGAGTTTTCCCAGGAATATTCCTGCTCCCACCCCAGGATCAACAGAGACGGGGGAATCAACCTCATAGACGCTAGGCACCCCCTCCTGGACCAATCGGAGGTCGTTCCCGTGTCCATAAGGATCGGGGGAGTCGAACAGGGGGCAACGATAACGGGGCCCAATACTGGCGGTAAGACGGTAACACTCAAGACGATAGGACTCCTCTCGTTGATGATACAGTCGGGGATACCGGTACCCGCTTCCATAGATAGTGAAATCGAGGTCTACGACGAAATATATAGCGACATCGGGGACGAACAGAGCATAGAGCAGAGCCTCTCGACCTTTTCTTCCCACATGGGCAATATCGTCGACATCCTGGACAGGGCGGAGTCGAACAGCCTCGTCCTGCTGGATGAGCTCGGAGCGGGTACGGACCCGGAGGAAGGAGCGGCCCTCGGTCTGGCCGTTCTCGACAACCTCCTCGAGAACGGTGTTAGGTTTGCCGTAACCACACATTACACCGCCATCAAGAATTACTCGTTTAACCACCCCAACCTGTCCACCTTCTCGGTTGATTTCGATCCGGACGAGCTGAAGCCCACATACCACATACTCGAGGGCGTACCCGGGAAGAGCAACGCGTTTATCATCGCCGGGCGGCTGGGGTTGTCGGACGAAATCATCTCCCACGCGGAGAACTTCCTCAACGAGGGTAAGATCGAGACGGAAAACATCATACAGGAACTCGTAGAGGAAAAGAGGAAGGTCAGAGACAGAAGCGAGGAGATGAAAAAAGAGCTCGAGCGCGCCCGGAGGATAAAAGAGGAATACAAGGAAAAAGTTCAACGGATCAAGGCGGACAAGCGAAATGCGCTGCAGGAAAAGATCCGCGAGTTAGACAGGCTCTTGTCCCGGGCCAAGGGAGAGGTGGAAAACGCCATCGCCGACTCCAAGGATTACGACAAGGAAGAGGCGAGGGAATCGCTCAAGAGGGTTGAGGACCTGGAAGGAGAACTTAACCAAGGGAGGGAAACGCTTAGAGAGGAAGAGAGGGACAAGACGCTTTCCCTGGCCGGCCTTTCAGAGGGCCAACGGGTCGAGGTAAAAAGCGCCGGCGAGGAGGGCGTGGTCACTCGCATCAAAGGTGAAAATGCCATACTCGTAGACGTAAACGGGATAAACCTGTCGACGGAACTCAGCGATCTCCGGTCGGCTGACCGTAACGAAGCAAAGGGCGGAAAAGGGACTCGGAGTTCAAAGGTAGACTACGACAAGTTCTCCGGGTCGGCGGGACTGGAGCTCAACGTAAGGGGAATGACGGTCCGAGAGGCTCTACGAGAGGTCGACACCTACCTTGATCGACTTATAAGGGCGGATAGGACGAAGGGGCGTATCCTTCACGGAAAGGGAACGGGCAAGCTGCGGAGAAATATTCGTGACCATCTGCGGGGCTCCGACCTGATCAAGACCTGCTACGGCCCACCACCGTCCGAAGGCGGCGAAGGAGTCACTGTCTTCGAACTATAGGTAAGAACAGCCTAGATCACCCCTTGACTCAACCCCCACCATCAATTATAATCTCTCGAATTTATACAATAGAGCATCTGGGAATATAGTTCGAGCTGATCTTTATTTTTTTGTCGGTAATATAATCGTTATATAGATACCTACGCCGCAGAACATTGGAGAGGGTAAAAGCCCGGGCGCGGCGCCGGGAAGTCCGAGACTTGGTGTCAACCATAATATAGGGTTCATAGCCCAACGGTCCAGGGTTTGTAGCGCTCCTCAGCCTCCTTGGAAGCGTCAATTTTTCCCAGGCCGGTTAAGGTTGCTGTTCGACTCAGCAAGGGCAAGGGAAACCTGGCCCTCTTTGTTCTGGTTTAGCTACGGTTATTATCACTCACCATTCCAATACCCAAAAAGGCAACAAGGCCAAAAGCGACCAAAAGGTCTCCAAGGCTGAATGCAGTCGATAGGGGTAACCAATCAGGAATATACAACCAATCTCCAAAAAAATTCAAATATGTTGAACTACTCATCCTTATTACATTACCATAAGTCTCATAATTTAGCAAACTCTCCGCGACGGCGTTTTGGCCAGCCCCCTGCAGGCTACGAACGGATGCCGGCATGTAACCTCCGTTTACAGAGATGGCAATAAGGTTTGCCAGCCCCCCGATACCCATCAATGATACCTGCCAGATTCTAAGGTTTATCAGGACAAACACGGCGAGGAACCCGTAAGAGAGGAAATGAAGGTAATTGGTACCCCAGGCAATCAACGGATCTTGGGTAAACAGAGGAAAGATAAGCACCTGAACGACCAGGGCGAGCAATACTAACGGTAATCCCCTTAGGGGATAATCGTCCAAATTGTTCAACGAACCGCCCCTGAGCAGGCCAATCAACAAACCGATAACTACCGCCCACAGGAAAAACATTATTCTTCTTTTCCTTCCATTATCTTAAAGAACGCATCCACTGCATCCGGATCCAGCTTCACCCCGGCCATCTCATTGATCTCCTGTAAGGCGACTTCCTCGGGCAACGGTCCCCGATATGGCCTCTCTGTGACCAACGCATTCCAAACGTCCGCCACGGCAATTATCCTTGAACCAAGAGGGATCTCCTTGCTCTCGAGTCCATCTGGATAGCCGCTGCCGTCCCAACGCTCGTGCTCGTGCCTCACGTCATCAACGGAATCCTTGTATATCTTCAACTCACTTAATATATCAGCCCCAACGACCGGATGTTCCTTCATAACCTCCCACTCTTCATCGTTTAACTTACCAGGTTTCAACAATATACTGTCGGGCGTACCCAGCTTGCCAATATCGTGAACGCGTGCGGCCGAGACGATTGCCTCCTTTTTTTCTGGGTTGACCTTCATCTCATCAGCAATTTTTGCGGTGAGATCACCGACGGATTCCGAGTGTTCGTGGGTATATGGGTCCCTCTTGGACAGCAGTTCCATCATCTTCTCAAACGTTCGCTTGGCCTGACGCCGAAGCTCCAGATAGCCCTTGAGGGACGTATTGACCAGCAGGAGAAGGATGGCCACAAAAAACAGGTTCCAGGGGGAACTCTCGTATACCACGGCAATCAATATCGCCAGCACTCCCAGAGACATGACCTGAATATGGAGGTTGCGCAGGCTAAATTTCAGCTGGTAGGTGAAGCTCGTCCCTTCGGTAAGAGAAATAATCCCGGAGACGAGGGAGATATTTACAACGGTATAGGCAACAAAGGCAATCAAGGGGGGAGCGTAATCGTATGGCTGCGTGAACGGAGCTGATGTACCCCCAGTTGCCCGAAATACAAGCCACCCAACCCAAATTGAAATAACTATCTGAGCGGTATTGAATCCAATCTTCTCGAGGGCCATAAAAAAAGTCGCGCCGTCAATGAGATTACTCGTCCTGATTACGGTTTCCGACAACAGCAACGACAGAAGGCCAACCCCCATAGCCAGGGGAAGTCCACCAATCAACAGGGCACCGATATAGACGGCCCCAGAAACCGATACCATCAGGTTGGGAAGTAATTCCTCCTGATAAATCTCGGAGAGGAACGAGGCCACCACAAAGAAAATTAAAGTCTTAAAAGGAAAACCGTCTATATCAAATCCCAAGTAGGTGTAAAACCCGGAGTAGGCCCCCACGGCTAATATTATCCAAAAATAAATGCGCGCCTTTATAGGCAAGAAAACCTCCAATGTGTCTACGTGCTAGAGATATCAAACTAAGGTCATTATAAAAGCGCCCGTCTACCTTTTCAAAACCACCTCCCCAATTTCGGGGCTTTGTTTGGCTCGACTAACCCCACTTAAAGGTGGCGCCAACGAGCAACGAAAAAGCAACTATGGTCAACAGGACGGAAATACCTCTTACGCCAGCAACCCTACCTACGAGCTCGGTCAATTTGTGTGCAGCATTGTTTGAGTTTTTGCCCCATTTCATGTTTGTATACCTCCTATTGGTATAAAAAGTGAATGTTTGGTAAATAAAAGAAAAATAAGTACCTTCGCCAGTACCAAAGAGTTAAAAAAATTAGAAAAAAGAGAAAAAAATTGCATAGAACGTAAAACATAAGATACACCTATAATCCAGTTCACAACTGGATTATAGCGGAACCTAAGCAATTTTCAGTATATCAGGAATCCTGGATAAAATCAAACAATGGGGGAGTAAGTTTTCTTTAGGTCGAGAGAACCCCGAGGACGGTTTTAATCAATTCGAGTGAGTCTACGACGTCGTCAACTGTGTACAGCTCCAGTGTCATTTTCTTCTCGCCTTCCTGCTGTAGTACCCGGGAGAAGAGATTTTGAAAGTCTAAGTTCCCGGCACCCAACCTCAGATGTTCGTCCTCGCTACCCAGGTTATCGTGCAGGTGCAGGTAACTGGGTTCAAGTTCAAGGAAGTCCTCCAGAGACGAGGAGACGTTTGCGTGCCCCACGTCGAGAATGAAGCTCATTCCATCGACCTCGTTCAAAACCCTCTTTAACTCGGGGAGGGTATCACAGAGGCCAAAGGGTAAGTTCTCCACGAAGAGCGTTACGTCGTGTGACCGATTGTACCGGGCAATATCTTTTAGCGACGAGATTGAGTTTTCCAGATATTGTTCACGTGGCTGTTTTAGATAATTGAGGGCCTTCACGTCCGGCAAGGATTGATTGAGGGCCAGGTACCCCGGATGGATTACCAGGTCCTCCGCACCTACCTCTACGGCGAGATCTATGCTGTTTAACGCCTCATCGACGAAAGCACGCCGGACGGCTGGGTGTGGGTGTGCGATATCGTCAAAGAGGAAGGGGACGTGAAGAGAATAGTCTATATCCCGGGATTCCTTAAGGCGGCTGAGATCATCTAGCGCTTCGTTTTCTTCAAGGGGCTTCCCCAGCCCTATTTCGATCCTGTTTAGGCCCAACCCTGTCTCAAAGATCTCATTAATTGCTCTAACCGGATCATGGGGATACATAAGAGTGGATACACCCATATTCCAGTGACGGTTGAACCTCCGTGAAACCTCTTGCTCTATATCAGAAGATATAGACATCTTCTCCCCTCCAGCGCATTTGGACGGACCCAACTACGTATGGTAAACGTGTCCGGTGTCCGACTGCCCTAAGAATTATCCCTGTTGACTTTACATTGTAACGGTAACGTGCCCGTCTTTTCACGTAACATCGCGCGAAAGAGCACGTACAGTTATGGGCAACTGGGCCGAGCATCTCTCCAGAACCGATTTCGGGGGGCTAGGTTGACATCGTAACATTGTTATGTTAACCTATTCTGCAACTGGTGGGTAAATCCAGCCAGACTTGAATCTGGCAACGGTAACTAACAGACAAAAGGATACGATTTGCCCGTAAATACCTGTAAGGTATAAGTGATTACGGGCGAGGCGGTCGCTAGGTTCGGTCTGAGAAAAGCACCAAAGATGAATAAGATTCAGGAGGATCAGTAGATGAAACTTGAGGAAGCAATTGATACAAAAAGGTTGACGGAAACGATCGAAGCAGCGCAGAAACACCTATTCGACATCCAGGAGGACGGAGGATACTGGCAGGGGGACTTCAAAAGCAACCCCACGATAGAGGCCGAGCACCTGATGTTGACACAGTTCATGGGGCTTAAGGACGAAGGGGAATGGAAAAAGGTCGTCAACTACCTGAAGCGAAAGCAACTCGAGGACGGTTCATGGAACATCTTCCCCGGGGGTAAGGGTGACCTATCGACGACGATCGAATGTTACTTCGCTTTCAAACTGGCAGGCGAGTCGACGGAAGGCGAAGAGATGACGAAGGCGAGAGAGTTTATTATGGACAAAGGTGGCATCCCTGAAGCGCGGATATTTACGAAGATCTGGCTCAGCCTGTTTGGCATCTGGGACTGGGATCGGGTGCCGGCTATGCCACCTGAACTGATCTTCTTCCCGGATTGGTTTCCGATAAACATCTACGAGTTTGCCTCCTGGGCGCGGGGCACCATAGTACCCCTCCTTATCGTTATTAGCAAAAAACCGGTACACCAGCTTCCCGCCGATAAAAAGCTTCCCGAGTTATTCCCGGAAGGCTGGAGCTGGGAAGATGAAGACCGAACGGAAAAGGACTATTCCACTTTCTCGTGGTCAAACCTGTTTCAGATCGCGGACGACGCGTTAAAGTACTACAACAGACTTCCCTGGCAACCCGGCAGGGAAAAGGCAATAAAGAAGTGTGAGGAGTGGATTGTAGCCAGACAAGAGGCGGATGGAAGCTGGGGCGGAATCCAACCGCCGTGGGTCTATTCCCTGCTTGCGCTCTACATTCAAGGCTATCAACTGGACCATCCGGTCATGCAGAAGGGCATCGAGGGACTCGGCTCGTTTTCCATCGAAGAGAGGGACGAGTTAAAACTTCAGGCCTGCGTTTCACCCGTCTGGGACACCGCCTGGGCCGTGCTTGCACTTGTTGAATCGGGATTACCTTCCGATCACCCTGAGTTGAACCTGGCGGGAGAATGGCTGCTCGATATGGAGATACGCTCCGAAGGAGACTGGTCGGTGGATCTCGACGAGGTAGAGCCTGGCGGCTGGGCGTTTGAATTTGCCAACGAAAACTACCCCGACACGGACGACACTTCGGTGGTCGTCATCGCCCTCGACGAACTATCGCTTCACGACAAGGAGAAGGAAAAAGCGGAGGCCATAGACCGCGGCCTGCAGTGGTTGCTAGCAATGCAGTCCTCAAATGGCGGCTGGGGTGCATTCGACGTCGACAACGACCAGGAAATTCTCTACGAGATCCCATTTGCCGACTTCGGTGCGATAATAGACCCCCCAACCGTGGACGTAACCGCTCACATCCTGGAAATGATGGGCCGGCTGGGGTTTGACATGAACGACAAGCCGGTCAAACGGGGTTATGAGTACATCAGGGACGAACAAAACGAAGACGGCTCCTGGTTCGGCCGCTGGGGGGTTAACTACATATACGGGACTGGCTGTGTGCTCCCCGGAATGGAGGCCATCGGCGAAGACATGACAAAGCCGTACGTGAGAAAAGCCGTCGACTGGATAAAGAACCATCAGAACGGCGACGGCGGCTGGGGAGAGACCTTGGAATCATATTCTAATCCTGAACTAGCCGGCGAGGGTGAAAGCACCCCCTCGCAGACAGCCTGGTCGCTGATAAGCCTTATTGCCGCCGGTGAAGAGGACAGCATGTCGGTCAAGCGTGGAGTGGAGTACCTGTTGGAGCAGCAGACGGAAGACGGCACGTGGGAGGAAGAAAACTATACCGGCACCGGTTTCCCCGGCGACTTCTACATTGGCTACGTACTATATCGCCACTACTTCCCGCTCATCGCACTGGGAAGATACAGAGAAGCGATAACTGAGGGTTAGAGGGGGTCGTAAGCTATGAGGGAGAAAATCCCCAGGCTCGTAGGGATCATGGCAGACAGCCACGAGAACATGGACAAGCTGGAAGCTGCGGTTGGTCTCTTCAACGAAGAAGGCGTTGACCTGGTACTCCATGCGGGGGACTTCATCTCTCCTCTTACTGCAGGTCCACTGTCGAAGTTGGACGCCGAACTAGTCGGCGTATTTGGCAACAACGACGGGGACCGCCTGTTTCTCAGGAAGAGGTTTGCGGAAGAGGGGGTGGGTAGAATTGAACGCAACCCTCACAGGTTGGAGCTGGGGGAGGTTACCCTGGTCCTAGCCCATCAACCGAGGCTGCTGGAGATTATCAAGCGGAGCCCTGTACCGGACGTTATCGTATACGGCCATACCCATAAGATAGATGTTCAACAGGGGAAACCCCTGGTAATTAACCCCGGGGAGGTAGGTGGATGGCTGACGGGCAGGTCAACCGTGGCGATACTCGATCTTAAAGAAACCTCGGTAGAT
>JAGXLQ010000148.1 GCA_018334595.1 Candidatus Bipolaricaulota bacterium
GAGATCGCGCAGAAGTTTGGCGTACCGGTCGTAGTTGCCGTAAACAGGTTCCATAACGACACCGACAAGGAAGTAGAACTCGTCAAGGAGAAGGCAAAAGAGGCTGGCGCGTTTGACGCGGTTGGCTCAAGCCACTTCCCCGACGGTGGAGCAGGTTCTGTTGACCTGGCAAAGGCAGTCGTTGAAGCAACCGAAGAGGAGTCGGACTTCGAGTTCCTCTACGACGTAGACAAGACAATCAAGGAGAAGATCGAGACAATCGCCAAGGAGGTCTACGGAGCTGACGACGTCGACTACAGCAGCAAGGCAGAAAAACAGATTTCCGATTACGAGGAATCTGGCTTTGGTGACCTGCCAATGTGTATGGCAAAGACCCACCTGTCACTCTCACACGACGCCAAGAAGAAGGGCGTCCCGACCGGGTTCACTCTGCCCGTCAGAGAGGTCCGCGCGAGCGTAGGTGCTGGCTTCGTCTACCCGCTCTGTGGTGAGATGAGCACCATGCCAGGTCTACCGTCCAAACCAGCGTACATGGACGTTGACATAGACGACGACGGTAACGTAGTTGGTCTGTTCTAACGGATAAACCACAACTTAAGTATTAGGAGCGTTAATTGGACAAGGAAAAGATTGAGAAAGGAACTAGATTAATACTGGAAGGCATAGGGGAAGACCCCGATAGGCCAGGGTTAAAAGAGACTCCTGCAAGAGTAGGTCGGATGATGGAGGAACTCTGCTACGGCCTGCACAAGGACCCGGCCAGCGTAGTCTCCACCTTCTTTCAGGAAGACTACAAAGAGATGGTGGTGCTCAACAAGATTCCATTTCAATCGTTGTGCGAGCACCACCTGCTCCCAATCCTCGGAAACGCCAGCATCGTCTACATGCCGAAGGACAAACGCGTGGTCGGTGCGAGCAAACTAGCACGGGCACTGGAGGTGGCCTCGAGTAGGCCGCAGATACAAGAGCGGCTGACCTCTCAAGTCGCCGATGTACTCATGGAAAAACTTAACCCTTACGGCGTTCTCGTCAAGATCAACGCCGAACACCTGTGCATGACCATCAGGGGGGTTAAGAAACCGGGGACGAATATGGTAACTTCTGCAATTCGGGGGAAGTTTAAGACGGACAAGGCAGCACGAGACGAAGCACTTGCCTTAATTGACGACTAATTCGACGAATGATACAAGGAGGAAAAATGAACAAGCTCGATGGAAACCAGATCGCGGAAGCATACCGCAGCGACTTAAAGGAAGAGATCGCGGAGCTTAAAGAACAGGGGATCACTCCGACGATTGCTCCCGTCCTCGTGGGCAATGACCCGGGGGCAAAGGTCTACTACAGGACGAAAAAGCGCCTGGCGGAAAATTTGGGGATTAATTACGACGGAGTCAAGCTGGACGCGGACGTGTCCCAGGAAGACCTACTGGCAAAGATACGTGAGCTAAACGGAGACCCGAACGTTCACGGGCTCTTCGTCGAGCTACCGCTGCCAGAAGGTCTGAGCATCGGAAAGCTAAGAACGGAGATAGACCCTCATAAGGACATCGACTGCATAAACCCGATAAACAGTGGAAAGCTGCTGTCCGGAGGGGCCGCACGGGCGAGCTACGAAGACCTGAAAAACGATCCGGAGGTACTCCTACCCGCAACTCCTTACGCGGTTATGGAGATTCTGGATTACTCGGGAATTGAACTCGCTGGTACCGAGTTCGTCGTAGTTGGTGGAGGTGCCGTTGGGCTACCTCTTTCCACCCTCGCTCTCAGGGAAGGCTACTCCACAATAACCCTCTGTGACTACAAGACCGACGACCTCGCCGAAAAGACCAAACGTGCCGACATCCTGGCTTCGACGCTGGGCAAGGCCGACTTCATCACCGAAGACATGGTCAAGGAAGGTGCTGTCGTAATCGACGTCGGGATAAACGAGGTCGAAGGCGGAATTACAGGTGACGTGGATTACGAGAACGTCAAGGAAAAGGCCGGCTGCATTACTCCCGTACCGGGAGGGGTCGGCCCGATGACCACGACCCTGATAATGTCAAACACGGTCAAGGCCGCAAAGATGTTGAACGGCTAAGCGCGGACCACTTATTAACTTTTAAGACAACGCCCCCTCCCCTGGGTTAGACCGGGGAGGGGGCTTCTTCTTGCCCTGATATGCGAAGACAGACCTACATCCACGTTGATCTAGGAGAAGAGTACGTCCTTGTACATAGGTGATGCGTTAACGAACTCATGGGAGATTGGTTTTGACATCGGACATCGGACATCGTAGATAGACAACTGTCGTTGTACTATCAGTCCGCTCACCTGTAAAATGAGTTCAGGTTAAGTTTCGGGGGTCAATCATGGCGGAGCAAAGAGGACTTGACGTACGGGTGCTCAGGGGAGGGAACTCATCCGAGAGGGAGGTATCGCTAAAGAGCGGAAAGAACGTCATCGAGGCACTTGCCAGCAGGGATAACGGATACAACCCTATAGATGGCGAGTTCTCCAACCCGGACGAAATTCTCAACTTGATAGCCGGGGTGGACCTCGTCTTCAACTGCCTGCACGGGGGAATCGGCGAAAACGGAACCGTGCAGACCCTGCTAGAGACGCTCGACGTACCCTACACGGGTACCGGGCCCTACGGCAGCGCTCTAGCAATGGACAAGATCCGGTCCAAACAGACCTTCGAGCGCGCGGACATCAAGACGCCGGACTTCTACCTCATCGAGGAGGATCCAAAGGGGTTCGACCCGGCCATCATCTCAGAAGAATTCGGATATCCGACCTTGTTAAAACCCGTCCACGAGGGATCAAGCAGGGGGATAAGGGTCATCGATACCGAGGAGGAGTTGGCCGAATCGTTTTGCGATGTCCAGGCACGGTTCGGCAAGGTCTTTGTCGAACAGTTCATTTCCGGCAAGGATATCACCGCCGGGGTGCTGAGATACGAAGGCGAGTTGTTAGCACTTCCCCTCGTCGAGCTACACGTAAAAAATGAACCATTTTTCAATTACAACGCGAAGTACGGGCACGACGAGACGGAATTTATCGTCCCGGCCAGGTTAAACGACCAGATCACAGAAGAGGTAAAGAACCTCGCGGTTAAGGCTCACCGGGCACACACCTGCAGCGGTTACAGCCGGGTGGATTTCAGAGTCGATAGGTCCGGAGAAGCATTCGCCCTGGAAGTCAATACCCTACCCGGAATGACCGACAAGAGCGACCTTCCTTTTGCCGCACGCTATGCCGGGATCAGCTTTGCGGAGCTCGTCGAGACGATGATAGAGAATTCCCTCGAGACGAACGACACACCTGGGGAGTAATCCCCCTTGCAAACAACCTGACGATGACTAATTATAATCTAACGTGAAGTTATCAATCGAATGAAGAACAATATTGCCGTAGAAAACTAGGAGGTAATAATGACTGACAAGTGGAGAGATCTGGAAACGGGTCCGGACGCTCCACGGATAATACATGCGGTAATCGAAAACCCCAAAAGAAACGAAAACAAGTACGAGTATGACGTTGACATAGGCGAGTTAGTCCTAGATAGGGTATTACATACGGCAGTTCATTACCCGGGAGATTACGGTTTCGTACCTAGGACCTACGACGAGGACGGCGACCCAGCAGACGTGCTGGTATTGGTCACCAATCCGACCTTTCCTGGCTGCATCATGAAGGTCAGGCCAATAGGGATTATGGGCATGCTCGACACGGGGAAGAGGGACGACAAGATCCTCGCCGTTCCGTTGAACGACCCCCGATACCAGGGCTACAAGGATATCGACGACGTCCCTGACCACATACTTGACGAGATATCTCACATGTTTCAGGTCTACAAGGAGCTCGAGGGTGATAAGGAAGTGGAAACTCTGGGATGGTCCGGGCGTGAGGAAGCGAAACGGTCGATAATCCACGCACAACAACTTTACGAAGAGATGTTTTTAGATTGAAACCTCCTTACGTGGTAAACAGGGGAGAGCGCGGTGGGTTTACCCACCGCGCTCTCCCCTATGTTTTGCATTGCCGGCTATTGAATTTTCTGGTTATAGGTTTTCTTCGTTCTTCGTAACCTCCGCCTCTTCTCTCACCTTCTCCATCCACTCATTGTATACCTGATTCTCTTTCTGACTGAGAAGGTTGCTCTCGATCTGGCCTTC
>JAGXLQ010000149.1 GCA_018334595.1 Candidatus Bipolaricaulota bacterium
ACGCCGTCAAGGACTACCACATGTACCTAAAGGGGATAAAGACGGACAACATGGCCGAACTTGACTACTACCAGAAGAAGAGAATACACAACTTGAAGTACTACACCTGGATAGAACAGCAGGCAAAGGAACTAGAAGAGCTAGACGCCCAGTGGTACGACTGGCCCAACTACTGGTCCGAGATACACTCACAGGTGGAGAGGATGGACGAGCTGATAGCAGAGTTCAACGACAGGACCGGGCTGTTGGAGGAGCTGGAGGGTGAGTATCGGGTTCCTCAGGACCCGGCTTAGCTCCGGACCCCCTTTGGATAGGGGGTGTGTTAACTGTTCTTTTCTATATCCGATTACCCCGTAAGCAGGTCGGGCTTTTCCGTCCGGCCTGCTTACCCGAACCTCCGGAACCATCTCTTTGACTCGACTCCGAGGAAGTTTGCCGCCTTGCGAATATTGGAGAATGCCGCGGCAAGAAATACGCGGTCGCCCGGCAATATCTCCTGATCTCCCCGGGGAATTATAAACTCGTCGTCGCGGTATATTCCCGCTATTACGCACTCCCTGGGAAACCTCTTGTCCTCGGTAATCTTGGCGATCGTTTGGTTAGCTGCCGGAGAATTTTTCGGTACCTCGACGACGACTATTGACGCCTCTCCTCCACCTAAAGTGGCGGCCCTCTGGAGCTTTGGTTGCTCTATTTCCAGTGTGAATTGGTCTAGATAAAGATCGACTATGTTTATTGCTTTCGTAACGCCTGCTGCGCGGTAGGCATCTTTGTATTTCGAGTTTCTCATCCTGGTAAATATTCTATCCACGCCGTAGCCATCGGCGAGCAGAGAGAACGACAAGTTGTTCGCGTCTCTGCCCATCAACCCCACGGCGACGTCAGCTCGTTCGATCTTGGCCTCTTCAAGGACGGCGACGTCGGTGGCATCGCCGTTTACGGAGACCGCTCCGTAATTACGATAGACCCGATCGCAGACCTCTTCATCCACGTCTATCGCCACGACGTCGTGCTTGTTGCCCACCAGGTGTTTAATCAACCCTTGCCCCATCAATCCGGCGCCAGCAACTACAATGTACATATTTACCTCCATAGTTTAGGGTTAAACAGCAAAAGCACGGGAAGGATTTCGAGCCTTCCCGCCAGCATGCCGAGTATGTACGTAATTTTTATCCCGGGATTCAGGTCCGGCCATTTTTCCAAGGGTATGTAACTCGGGCCGATATTGCCAAGCGCGGAGAACACCCCCGAGAAGGAAGCAAATGGCCCGAGGTCGGACAAGAAGCCGGTAACGGTCCCTCCCAACACCAGGGCAAGTATCCAGGCGTAAAACAGGGCGGAAATCCTCTTTATCTCCTCGTCGGGCAGGATTTTCCCGTCGACGATAAGGGGGTTGACCGCTCTCGAAGGCCGGACGAACCGATGGATCTGGCGTTTTACTGTTTTCCAGAGCACGCCAATCCGAAAGGTCTTTAGCCCCCCGCTCGTCGACCCAACCATGCCCCCTATTACCATGAGGACCAGGAGTAACTGTCTTGAGAAAACCGGGAAGAAGGGACCACCGATATCCCGCGTGCCGAACCCGGTCGTTGTGATTATAGAGACCACCTGGAACAGCGATACTCTAAACGCCTCTAAGGGGGTTCCGAACCCCTCCCGCAGGAAGTGATCGAGAAGGATTAGGCCCGTGCTAAACAGGATAAACCTGTAAAAGAGTTTTATCTCCATGCCCTGCCAGAGGGCTTTTAGCTCACCCCGAAGGACGCGGTAATGTACGACAAAGCTTATGCCCCCCAGGGTCATGCCGACGATAAAGGTGTATTCTATTAAGTGGTAGTTGGCGTAACCTGACTGCCGGAAGTAATCTATACTGGCGTTGTGAGGGGAAAAACCACCCGTGGACAGGGTGGTCAGCGCGTGATTGAGTGCGTCAAACAAACTTAACCCCTCCAAGAACAGGGCGATCGTGATCAGTCCGGTGAAGAGCGAATAGACCGACCAGAGTATCTTTAACGTGTTAAACAGGCCCGGGGCAGGCCGCTCCGATATGACCTTGTGGCTCTCAGCTCCGAATAGCCTGTGCGAGGCCTCTCCGTTGAAGACGAGAACGGAGAACAGGGTGAGGATCCCCAGGCCGCCAATCCACTGTGTCAGCGAGCGCCAAAAGATCAACGTAGGAGGAATTTTCCCCAGATCAGTTATTACGGTAATACCGGTGGTTGTAAAGCCGCTGGTGGATTCGAATAGAGCGTCCAAGAAGCCCAGGTGATTGCTTACAATAAATGGAGTGCTTCCCACGAGAGAGATTACAAACCAACCGAGGGCAACAACGATAACGGCGCTCTTGCCGGAGAGGGGTTTCAAGTCTATGCTGTGGTTTAACGTCCCCGCTACCAACAGGGTGGTGATAGCGGGAAGAAGAAACGGCAGGACGGTGGGCATATTCAGGGAGAGATCCGAAAAAGCCGGGACCAGGAGTAGAGGGGCCAAGAGGATGAAGCCAAAGACCCAGAGTAGGGCCCCGATATATCGAATGCGCGGCTTCCAGGCGGTCATTTAAATAGCTGAAACCCAAATTTGGAATCGCTCACGATGGTTGCTTGTGACATATCAAGTCTGTAAATACTTCCTTTCAATGACGGAATCGTGCACCTCGTAGAACTCGTCCCGGAGGATATCCATCATCTCAATATCGTAGAAGTCACCACTTCTCAGCCAGTGATCGCGTAACCTCCCCGAACTCACGAAGCCGACTTTCTCGTAAGTTCGTTTGGCCCTCCCGTTCTTCTCTCTGACCGTCAGGTTGATACTGTGCAGTGATAGGACGACAAAGCCGTAGTCCAACAGTAAGGTGATCGTTTCGCTGCCGTAGCCCCTGTCCCAGTAATCCTTCTTTCCGATGACGATACCCAGGGTGCCTGACCGGTTAGAATAGTCCACCTGGTGTAAACCACATACCCCGATTGGCCTGTCTGAGTCGAGTTCGTATATGGAAAAAACCCTGTCGGTGTCGCTGTCGGTGACCCGTTCGTAGAATGCCTCTTCCTTTTCGGGAGTCACGATCGAATGAAACGTCGACAGGTATTGAGTTACCTCAAGATCGTTGAACCACCTTGCCCACAACTTCGAGTGTTCTTTTTTTATCGGACCGAGCCCGACCACGTCTCCCTCTGTCATATAGTTCAACTTAAGGACCTCCTTTGTCATAAATTTTATCGACTATTCCGGTTTCAGGCAAAGGCAAGAGATATTTTGTATTTTTTCGTCGAATCCGCTATATTTTTTCGGGATAGCTATGGCGAGGTTACGGCAGAAATGCTTCGCTGACTCAAGAACTCAGGAGGTTTATCTAATAATGGCAGGCAAGACTGTTGAAATGTTAAAAGGGGTTCCCTTGTTTTCGAGCCTGAATACCAGGCAGCTAAAATCAGTCGTGAAGACCGCTAAGGAGAAAGAATTCGAAGAAGGAAAGGCTATCGTAAAGGAAGGCGAAGAAAAGAAAGCCGGCTTCTATTTGATCCTCGACGGCCAGGTTGAGGTCAAGCAGGGAGAGAAAACACTGTCACGGTTGGGCACAGGCCAGTTCTTCGGAGAAATGGCCGTCCTCGATGGCCAACCACGTTCAGCGGATGTAATCGCTGTCGAGGACACGGAATGCCTTCTCCTCACCAATTGGGACGTCAAGGCACTAATCAAGACGTATCCTGACATAGCGATGAACATTATTGCCGAACTGGCCAGGAGGTTAAGAAAGACCAGCGATTCTTTGAGTTCCTAAGTTTTTCGGACGGTCGAATTCCATGGGAGAGAACGACGAGGTTACGATACTCTTTAGCGACATCAGGGACTTTACGACATATACCGCGGAAAAAGGTGACCGGGAAGCCTATAGGCTGGTAAGAGCTTTTACAGAGCTCGTAGCGGAGCAGGTGGAGAAATATTCTGGGGACCTGGTGAAGACTTACGGCGACGGGGTGATGAACACCTTTCCCACCCCGGAAAATGGCTTGAGGAGCTCCATTGCCATGCAGCGGGCCCTGTACGAGCACAACTGTGCCAACCCCGATTTTACTATTTCCGCGGGAATCGGGTTGAACTACGGGGGTGCCATACGTGAGGACAACGATATCTTTGGTCACTCCGTGAACGTT
>JAGXLQ010000150.1 GCA_018334595.1 Candidatus Bipolaricaulota bacterium
ATGCGCCCGTAACCCTTCCAGAGATTCCGGCGTCGCGTACTGGCCCAGGATCATCTGAGCAACGTCACCGGGCATAACTTCCGTCAAGGTAAATATAATTATCGACGCGATAAACAGGGTTATTACCATGTTTATCAGCCGCTTGCCGATGAACTTTGTCATTAACCTAGCACCTTCCCAGATTGCCCGATTGCTGCATGATAAAGCAGGGTGCTCTCACACAAAAAGAGAGCACCCTGCGAATTAATGGGACTAATCCTTGAGTTCGATAAACCTGTAGTCGTTTATCCAGTTCTGAGTCAGGTAGAAACCTTCGATCCTGGTCGAAGTCGCGCCAAGGTAGTCCTTGAACATGGTAATCAACGCTGGCACGTCCTCGTGTAAGATTTCCTGGATCCGGGTAAAGTACTCCTGCCTCTTGTCCGGGTCCTTCGTCCCGCTTGCCAGTTCTACGTACTTGTCGAGTTCCTCGTTACAATAGTGGCTCGCGTTCCAGGAAGCGTCGCAGGTGAGCGACGTCCCTAACATCTGAGTTATGTCTTCCCGGTGCCCCCACAGGGTGGCGGACATTGGTACCTGTAGCCAGTACTTGGCGTAGTACATATCCCTGGGAAGAGTGTGTAGTTCAATGTTGAATCCAGCCGGTCTGGCCATTTCCTGAACGGTTAAGACAACGTCGAGGACCGGCGGTATATTTGACCCACAGTAGAGAGTTACGTCTACTCCATCCGAGTAGCCGGCTTCTTCCAGCAGTTGTTTCGCCTTCTCGATATCCCGTTCTCTGATTCCACCAAGGTCGTCGTAGAATTCATGCCACGGAGGAATAACCGTGTCGTTGCCAATTGTTCCCAGGCCAAAACCTGCGGACTGTAACAGGGATTCTCTATCGACCGTGTAGGCTAACGCCCGCCTTACCTTCTTGTCGTTGAACGGCTCTTCATCCGTGTTGAGGTCGATCATGACCGGAGCCGCGTACTGCTCGTTCAACACGTTGACGTTCTCGTTCGACTGGAGCCTAAGGTACTGGTCCGGACTGAGGTCGGAGATGATATCTCCCTGACCGGAAGAAAGCATCCGCACAGCGGTTTCCTTTTCCGGTATCATCAGGAAGGTAAGGGCGTCGATCTTCGGTGATCCTTCAACCCAGTAGTCCTCGTTTCCGGAGCAAACTACCCTCTCTCTGGGAACCACGTTGTCGACTCTGTACGCGCCACTACCCATGGGTTGCGTGTCACCGAGCTCTGAGTAGTTGTAGTCCGAGGATATGATTGCGGCGTTGTAGTCGGTCAACTTCTTATCCAGCCCCGCGTCCGCTCTAGCCAGGTTGAACCTGACCGTGTACTCGTCAACGGCTTCCACGCTGTCGATCAGCGATCCGTAAGTTCCCAACAGAGCTGAGCCGACGTCGGGATCCATCAGACGCTCGATCGTGTAAACTACGTCTTCAGACGTGAGCTTGGACCCGTCGTGGAACGTTACACCTTCGTGAAGTTCGATGGTCCAGACCGTCGAATCTTCGTTAATCTCGTAGGACTTAGCCAGCGAAAGGACTGTGTCACCTTCGTCGTTAATCCTGAACAAATAGTCATATACGGAACTGGCGATGTTTCCACCGGTATTAGAGTTCAAAAACCCTGGAGTCAAGCTACCGGCTGGGATCATCAACGCAGTTACGGGGTCGTCGCCGTCAGCTGCCATGACTGTCCCCGGCACCAACATTAAAGAAACGACCAGAACAACTAAAGATAACCTCAGAATAAGTTTCCTATTCATAATTCACCTCAATTTAATAAGAAAATTAGGTTAATAAACACCAAAGATCTCCCAAATGAAAACCCGGATTATTCCTTGCCCCTTATCACCTCCAGAGGTCCATAATGGGATCAGTAATAATTTACGACTCCTTCCATCCTGGTACCCTCCACCCTCTTGATAAACCTCTTCTTCAGGTAAGCAAGGTGTTCCTCAACCCAGTTAATTAACTCCTCTTCGTCGCCTCTCTCCAGTGCTTCTACTACGCCGGCATGAATTTCCACGTCCTTTCGGGCGGGCAGCTCCATATCCTTGGCCTTCCTCACAATCAACGGAACAACCTTCTTGACCAGCTGGACCAGGACAGGATTCTTGGTTGCCCGGGCGAGGGCGACGTGCAGCTTGACCGTAACGTCAGAGATGTTCTCCCTCTCCCTGGCAGCCTCTTCTATCTCCCCCATCACGCTCCGTAACCTCTCGAAGTCGTTGGCTGTTGCCCTCTCCACCGCGAGCGAGGCCACCTTTTTTTCGAGAAACTCCCGGACCTCGATTAACGCCATAAAATCCTGCTCCGCCACCAGAACCTCTGCCAGATCGCCGCCGCCCGGAAGGGAGAAGATGTTGGACTCCCTCTTTACGTAGTAACCCTTTCCAGGTTTGGTCTCTAGGATATCAACGGTTACCAGGGAATGAAGGGCCTCCCTGACGGAAGAACGCCCGACATCCATTTTCTCCATAAACTCCTTTTCGGAGGGTAACTTATCCCCCGGTTCAAGGTCTGCTTTCTTAATATATTTCAGTATCTGCTTGATTAACAGCCTGTTGATGGGTTCCCGTTCGATTTCTAGATTCGGCAATTTTACCTCGCTCATAAACACACCCCTGAAGCAAACAGTTAACAGGTGACACGATAGGTTTTTACGTAAAAAAAAGTAAGTTAGGTGATAAGCAACGTCACGGTCACGCTTGACTCCCCGCCCTACCTCTTACGCCGTAAAACGTTCCCGCGGTAACCGGGACTTGAAATAAAAGAACAAGAATCATTCTCTGCCTTAGGGCAATTAGTAACAATTCATTCAAATTTCATTCACAATCAAAGAATAATCTAACACAAAAGCAACAAAATGTCAAGAAAACTGCAAAGTTTTTTGCCTTTATTGATTAAAAAAGTTGTTCTAGTTCCCTGCTTCCGAGGCAAATCAAGGTTGAAATAAAACGTAACCGGGACTAGATGTTCAACCGCGTAATTGAAAAATAATGGGCTATCGATATCAAACTGGGTGCTGGTAGGAAAACCCCTTGGGTTGCAGTTCAGCGTTCCTTACCTTATCATTATAGTTATAGTTATTCTATATATTTTTATGGTAATGGCTTTTTGTGAAGCCTAGACCCCTGCAAGTTAGATGATAAGGGGTTAAGTTTATAGGGGGATGATAAAAGATGGCGGTCTTTAACGGTAAGAAGATAAAAAAGATCTTCAAGCGGGCATTGACCGAGAGTTCTCCGTTTGAGCAGCTAAACGATCATGCACAGAAGGTCAATTCCACGGTGGAAGCACTCGTTAAGGAAATCCGCGCTTACTCCGAAGGTGAGGAGATAAATGGGGAGAAGGTATCAAGCCTGGAGTACGAAGCGGATAAACTGAAACAAAAAATCAGACAGGAACTCCCGCGAAGCGACCTCTTCATGCCCGTGGCCAGGTCGGACGTACTGTCCCTACTATGGCATCAAGACGAAATAGCCGATAACTCACAGGACGTGGCCGAACTCCTCCCCCTGCTAAAGTTGAAGTCGGACCTCCCCGCCGGGTACAAAACGACCCTGACGGACCTAGCAGATATTCTGGAGGAGGCGGTGGGGGATTACGAAACCCTGGTTAAGGAATCGGGGGAGATCATCATGGGGAGAAAGTCGAGTTCGGACGACCTCCACCGGGCCTGGGATATCGTAAAGCGAATCAACAACTTTGAGCATGAGGCCGACAAATCGACGAGAAAGGGGATAAAAGTGGTTTACAACGACGATTCCCTCAGAGAAATCGAGAAGTATCATCTAATTCAGATAGCCCTCAAGATAAATAATACGCTTGACCACATAGAGAACGCGGGGAACTTCATCAGGATAATGACTCACCGATAGGCTCACTCAGGGGATCCCGTTGGAGAACCTAGCCTAAAGAGAAATTATGGAGGGAAAATCCTCAAGCGTTTCCAGAACGTAGTCGGGCTTTATTGGGCTATTCTGGAGATCTTCTCTAGCTGTGACCCCCGTCAACACAAGTACCGCCGTTATATTGTTCCTT
>JAGXLQ010000151.1 GCA_018334595.1 Candidatus Bipolaricaulota bacterium
TCGACGTTATAGTAGCAACAAGCGGCGGATTGGAGATGATCCTCTTGAAGAAATCCCAGAGGTTAACGAACTTCCCTGAGATAAGGCCTACGCCGAGCGACCAAAGGGCAGCCGACAATCCCGTGACGATCAGAAAGATGATCAGGAAGGCTTCAGATTTGAAGGGCTCGGACAAAAGCGTCGCCGTGAGAGCAAGCGGAAGATAGCCCGTGTTGGGGAAAGCTATAAGGGCAGCAAACTGTCTGCGGTCCGGCCAATCGAGAAAACCGGAGATACTCAATCCTATTCCCGCGCTGATCGCTATCAGAAGATAAGTGCCAACTGGATAGAGCCACCACCGCCCAACGGCCTCCAAATCAGCTTTCCCCAGGACATTAAACAGTATAAGTGCAGGAAGGGTAAAATAGATTACCACCTTACCCACGTCGTCCAGTCCCTTCTGCGACAGGACGTCAAACCTGGATAACAGGTATCCAGCCAGACCAAGGATGAAAATTTCCAGTACCGCCTGTGATACTGTAACAAAAGAATTGAAAAAGACGTCCACGTGCCGCTTACCTCCATTTCTTAACTCCCGGGAGAATAATTAAATGTCGTTAACCCGGCAAGACCCCTGCAAGACAAATTTGCCTCTTGGATTGTCATTCATTATAGTTAGATTCACATCGGATTCCAACACGACGTGGAGGAGGTAATATTGCACGAGGAGATTAAAAATGCATTGAGGGCAAGTGACGGTGACTACACCGAGATAAGGCTGGAAAGAGAATTTCGAAACACGATAAAGTACGAAAAGAACAACCTCATGAACCTCGACTCTTCTGTCGAGTCGGGAGGAATAGTTCGAACCCTCGTCTCGGGCGGCTGGGGGATCGCCACGTTCAATTCGGCGGATGAGCTGTCGAAAAAGGTCGATCGCGCTACAGAAATCGCCCGGACAGCCGCGCCTTATCTAGACGAGCCAATCGAGCTCGCGGATAGCCCCACGGAGGAAGAAACCGTACAGCCGGAGCTTGAGCGGGACTTCCGGAATATATCGTTGGACCAGAAGCGAAGACTTCTCCAGGGTTACAACGAGACGATCCTGAAGTTCGACGATAAAATTAAATCAACAAAAGCCAACTACAGCGACTCGTATAGGGAAATCACTTATGCAAATACCGAGGGAACGTGGATAACACAGAGCGTTCCCGACGTAACCTTGTCCCTGGTCGCGGTGGCCAAGTCGAACGAGGCAGGGCCTCAGGTCTCGCACGAATCAGTTGGTGAGGCCGCTGGCTTTGAATTAGTAACTGACAGGGAAGAGATGGCAACGGTTGTAGCCCAGCGGGCACTAGACCTTTTGGACGCCGAACCGGTCAAAGGCGGGGAATATACCGTACTCCTAAACCCCAAACTGGCAGGGGTCTTTATCCACGAAGCGTTTGGACACCTCTGCGAGGCTGATCATTTCTACAAGAACGAAAGACTGCAGGAGATTATGAAAATCGGAGAAAAGTTTGGGCCGAATGACCTAAACGTAGTCGACGACGGATACATCTCGGGCAGGAGAGGAAATACGCCCTTCGACGATGAGGGTGTCCGACGGGAGAAAACGTACTTAGTTAAAGACGGTAAGCTAAACAACTTCCTTCATTCTCGAGAGACGGCCGCAAAAATGGGAGAGCAACCTACGGGCAACGCCCGCGCGGTATCGTACCGACACGAACCGATCGTGCGCATGACGAACACTTATATAGAGAACGGCGACCAAACCTTCCAGGAGATGATCCAGTCGGTAGACAAGGGGATATACGCCATCGACGCCTACGGGGGCCAGACGCAACTCGAACAGTTTACGTTTAGCGCCGGACACGGCAGGTTGATCGAAAACGGAAAAATAGGACCAGTTCTAAAGGACGTCGTCCTTACCGGAAACATCTTTGAGACCCTGGGCAACGTTGCAGGGATTGGGAATGACCTTGAAATCATTGGGTCAGGAGGGGGTTGTGGTAAGGGCGGGCAGTTCCCCCTACCGGTTACAACTGGCTCACCTCACGTAAAAATAAAGAATTTGACAGTGGGTGGTAGATAATGAAATTGCTGGAAGAAGCTAATAAAAAAGCCACAAGCGCCGAGGTCTACGTAATCGAGAGCCAGTCGCTCCCGGTTAAGTTTACCGCTGGAGAGCTCGAGTCGGTCAAATCATATGAAACTTCCGGGGCCGCCCTGCGGGTTATCAACGATGGCCGGCTTGGTTTTTCAACGACAACGGACCTCGCCGACGCGGAGGAGATCGTTGACCGTGCGTTAGAAACGGCAACCATCGGAGAAGAGGTCGGATTTAATTTCCCCGGGCCACAGGAGGCTACAACCGCGGAGACGTTCGACAGAAACACCGCCCGGTTATCTCCACAGCGTCTTATGGAGATGGGAAATGGGCTCATCGATGAAGTAACTGACTTTGACAGCAAACTCGACGTGAACGTTAGCCTGCAGAGATCGTCGGACCAGGTCAGAATAGCTAACAGCAACGGCGTAGAACTATCGGAAAAACGGTCGTCGATATCGGCCTCAATCGATGTAAAGCAGGTAGGAAAGGAGGATATATTTAGCTTCTCAGACAGCTGTCAGGCGGCGTCACTTGATAAGCTAGACGTCTCCGGACTTCTGGAAAGAGTCAAGCAGCGCCTCAAGTGGGCAGAACTTCAGAAAACCATAACCACAGGCAGGTATCCGGTTATTTTCACCCCCAGGGGCCTTATCGTCCTCTTGCTCCCCTTGTTAACAAGCTTCAACGGAATGAACGTCTATCAAGGCACGTCCAGGCTCGGTGACAAAATTGGTGAGGAGGTAGTCGATTCGCGGTTGTCCCTGTTGGACGGGGGGGTCTTTCCCGACTCACCCTTCAACAGGAATTTTGACGATGAGGGCATCCCGACTTTCGAGAAGAAGTTGATCGAGGACGGTGTCGTCAAGAATTTCCTCTACGACGTCAGGTCCGCCCATCTCGCCGGGAAAAAGCCCACTGGAAACGGGACAAAAGGCGGCATGATAGGCGGCTCCGATTTCCGTTCCCTGCCTGATGCCGCCCCGATTAATCTCGTTATTCCACCCGGTGAGAGGTCCTTTGGAAAGATGATTTCTGATATCGACAGGGGACTCCTTGTAGACCAGGTTCTTGGCCTCGGTCAGGGCAACGTCCTCTCCGGTGAGTTTTCGAACAACGTGTCAGTGGCCTATTGTATCGAGGATGGAGCAATCTCCGGGAGGGTAAAGAACACCATGATTGCAGGAAACGTCTTCAACCTCTTGCAGGATAACCTCGTACTGGCCGGTCAAACCGAATGGGTCGGCGGAGATCTGAAGGGCCCCGCTATCGCAGTTGATGGCGTGAGCGTAGTTCAAAAGGACTGAAACCCTACAATTGAACTGGCCCTCTCTCTTTATTACCATTTCTCAGCGAGGAGGAGTAATCAATCATGACGAGAGAACTTGGATCATCAGACCTGCGTAGACTCTGTTCTACGGAAGATTTTTCTTTTGAATCCACTGAAGAACTTGAACCGCTTAAAGATATAATTGGGCAGGATAGGGCGTTGAGAGCGATTGAACTTGGGCTGGGAGTCAAGGATCATGAAAATCGCTATAACATCTACGTGGCAGGGCAACCTGGCACGGGGAAGACATCTGCCGTTAACAAATTTCTGAAGAAGGTAAGCAAAGAAGAAGAGCAACCACCCGACATCGTCTACGTACACAATTTCGAAAACCCTGACAGGCCGCAGTACTTGGAGTTAGAGGCGGGAAAGGGTTGCGAGTTCCAGGACGACATGAACGAGCTCGTCGGCCACCTGGAGGACGGTATATCGGACAAACTGGAGTCGGGGGAATACAAGAAGAGAAAGGAAGCCATAAACAACCAGTTTAATCAAAAGAAACAAGAACTCTTCGAGCAGCTCGAGGAAGAGGTTTCAGAGAGGGGGTTTATTCTGCAGAGAACCCCATTCGGCCTAAACACCGT
>JAGXLQ010000152.1 GCA_018334595.1 Candidatus Bipolaricaulota bacterium
GGGAAAGGAGAAATCCCAGTGTACCCACTCCCCCGAAGGTCCCTCTGGGGTTCCATACCAGGGGTAATAAAAGGCAAGAACTTTCTTGTCAACGTTTTCCTCAACTTCTGCATCCAGGGTAACCGCAGGTAACATCGACCCAGGCAGGAGACTTTTCTTCTCGTTTTCCGCTTCACCCTGAATTGATCGGCTGTTTTTCAATGTCAGAAAGGGCTGGTTTCCTGCACCTTCCAGCAGGAAGAAGTCCAGCCTCGTGTCGCCAGCGTCACCCTTCGTTATCGAGACGGTCGGCCCCAGGGGACTTACCTGTCTTAAGTAGACAGAGGCGTGAACCACCACCCGGGATTGATCGAAAGAGGACTTGTTGACGCGAACCTCCGCTCCGGCCCCGACCCTTAAGTCTTCTCCCCCGAAGTTCTCTACCTCGTCGATGAAAGCAGCGACAGATACCCCGCCGAACCTCACCTTCGTCCAATCCGATGTCGTCGTTAACCGCAGCTTGAAACCATAGGTCTGATCCGCCCGGTCAGATGCATAAGGGGTGAGGCCCAACAGCATCAGAGCTAACCCCGCCAAGAGAACCGCGTACCATTTATTAGGCGTTACTCGCGAGGTAGCTACCTTTCTAATAACCCCTATCAACTGGTAAAGATACTGCATATCCTAAGTATCACGTAAACGAGCACTTTTGTCAAAATCCCACCCGCTATAGCTTTCAGTCCCGTTGGCGATCCATAAGCGTTGCTAGAATTCTGTAAAGCCCGTATCGTTATACCATGAAACCCAGCTACTGTACGTCGACCCTCCTGGCCCTCTTGGTGGTTTTACTGTCCTCCGTGGCCGGGCCTTGCGGCGAGATCTACGTCACCAACGGGGGAAGTTATTACATCCGGGGCGACGGACCCCGGATAACGAAGACGGATACCGTAAAGGACGCCTATTACTTTCGGGTAGAAGAAAACTGGCACGTAATCAAACGGATGGGGTGGGAACTCTCGACCAGAGCGGATTTCACCGACGGCGAGAAGACGGTAGAGTTCACCGGTTATTCACAGGACCTGCTAATCCAGAAGTTGGGCACGTCCAACCACAAAGACTGTGAACTAACACCCGGACCACCAACCGTCCTGTACACCAATAGGACCAAGATAAATAGGTGGCTTACCGAGGAGTTCGATACGTCCCACTCTCTTCTCGCCGACTATCCCGACTTCGGCCACTTCATCAATTCGGACGTCTACCCCGCCTATCTCGGCAGCAAACTAATAAGCGTCTTGGAGGTCTACACCTCCTATGCCGGAGGGGCGCACGGGATAAGCGGCTTTAAGTTTCGTACCTATACCTCGGGCGGCTTGGAACTGAGGGTCAAAGACCTGTTCTCCGATTGGCGGAATGTAAAGGACCTGCTATTGTCGAGCCTCATGGAGAAGTGGGCGAAGAAGTCCGGCGAGTTGTCGGAGGGAGACCCGCAAGGCCAAACGGACGTTTATCACTTGAAAGAGGCGGTTAGGGAGATGGGAAAGGAACTGGAAGAACACCTGGAAGAGAACCTGGGGAGTGAGCCCTTTATCTTCACCCTATCAAGAGAGGGAATACGGTTTAACCTCTTTTTTCCTCCGTACTCCATCGGCCCCTACGTCATGGGTGGAAGCTGGTTGTCGCTTCCTGTAAGCGAGATGTCGGGAGCAGTCAAGGAAGACATAGAGGGGTGGGTCGAAAAGCACGACACAAGCAGGCCCCTTCCGGACAGGATCGGATACCTCGGCCAGAAGACGCAGCTTTACGGAATTGCCCCGGCGCCGGAGCAATTCACCGGGGAATTTCTCGTTGCCGTAGTTGAACTACCCGAAGGCTGTTCCTGTGGGAACGAACTGTTCAAGTACTGAAAAAAGGAGGGCGGTAATCGCCAGAATGTTTCCCGGCCGACAACGTAGATTAAATACCCCTAGCCCCCGGAGGAATCAGTATCCTTGATACAGCGGACCGACTGACAGACTGAAGTATCGCTTCTTCTTCCCTCTACGGTACTCTTGGTAGATACAAGTCCGAACGAGATGGCTGTATAGCATTCCTCTGGTTTTATATTGGTGCTTCCACCAGACACACAAGTAGGTGTCCACCAGGCACCAACGGTATCCTTCAGGTGGAAACCCCCATCGAACAGGCCGGCCGGAAGCCCGGAAAAGCCGTAAGCGTCCGTTCCATTTCCGTCACGATCCCACCCGTGTGTTTCCTTCATCTTTTTACCCACGTCGGTTCCCAGAGCAACGGAATCCCCGGCATTCCCAGGAACACCACAGCTGCCTACGGTCGAGTCGATATGGTTGAGCAACGTACACCATTCCTCCTGGGAGGGGAGGTGCCAACCCGACGGGCAGGCCTTCGTAGCCGCGCTGTAAGAATAAAGCCTCCCGTAAGTATCGCAGTAGGAGTTGTTGTTGTCATAACACTTGCTCAACCCATCGCTCACCTCGTAGTTTATGTTCTCGGCAAACCAGGTCTGGTCCCCTATCTTAACTGTTTTGTAACTTTTTCCGTCTCTCGGATCGCTAAAGCTGTCGTAGCTTGCCCCGGGATAGGCGGAGATGGTTTCTGTTTCTGAGTCCTCGTTACCTCCGTCGTCGGTGACCGTCAGCTTCACTGGATATATGCCTGCACCTTCGAATGTATGGTTGACAGTAGACCCGGAACCGGCATCACCGTCACCGAAGTCCCACTCGTATTCATCAATTGAACCGTCGGGGTCAACCGAGCCCGAGGCGTCGAAGGCAACGAACAGGGGTACCTCCCCGCTTTTTGGGTCGGGGTCGAAGCTCGCCACCGGGTTTCTGTCCTCGGACCTAACCCTTATCCTCTGAGTAAAGGTGTCCTCGGCACCCTCGTCGTCCTTGACGGTGAGGGTAACCGTGTACTCCCCCTCGTCAGTAAAGGTGTGAGAGGTCACGCTACCGGAATCTCCCGTGCCGTCGGCAAAGTCCCAACGGCGAGATTCTATCGAGCCGTCGGGGTCTTGTGATGCCGTGGCGTCAAACCTAACCGTCAGAGGGGGGCTTCCGGACGTCTGGTCAACTGAGAAGGTTGCCAGTGGCTTGTCGTTGCTCGGTGGACCGCCCGTGACCATGTAGCCAAGAAATCCGAGCCAGGGGTTTCCTTCACCCCCGGCCGCTGTACACGAGAATAATAGAAGCAACAGGGATGCAACCAATAGAAGAATCAGTTTCCGTTCTCTAAACACTTTACCCCCCTCAATGGATAGCTACAGCCCAAATGGCCAACCAGGTACCGAACCCACCAATTCTAGAAACCAACTCATTTTCCTCCACAACCCGCCTGTAGCCACCGACAAACCCGTCTTTATAGTCCTGACTTTTGTCCGCTATCCGTTTCTGCCAGCGATCAGGAAGCTTAGGTCTCGTTGTTAGAGAGTGAAATACCGAGAAGGGCCCAAGAAGAAATCCCCAAACAACTTCAAGTAACCGATCAATCACTTCTAGATCCGTTTCACCGGCATTGACTCCATCCCTGTAGCCTCGTTCATAAACTGCGTTCTGGGCAACAGTCAGAGGGGAAAAAGAGAAGAGAAGAATAGAAATAACCAACAGGAAAGAAACCGACCTTTTCATATATCTTGCCCCCTAAAAAGAGTACAATTATTACGTCAACAGGCCCAAAAAAGGAATGAGTAACAAAGCGTGGATATAATCCCTACAGTGTTTTTTTTGATACATGGGCAAACAAGTCACTATTTTAATAAACGATTATTGTAGTGCCGAGAGAAGGTTTTATTTCAAGATAGGTCAGAGACCGTCACTTCAAGGCTAGCAGCGTAGGTACCTTTAGGATCATCGAGTCCATTTCTCTGTGTCCTGACGAAAATCCTCGCCCACAGGTCACCATCCGTGCCATACGGGCCGGGATTCGCATCCACAGAAGCCGAAGCGGTTTCATTGTCCGTTAACGCCTGCCGCAGGTA
>JAGXLQ010000153.1 GCA_018334595.1 Candidatus Bipolaricaulota bacterium
TCAAGAGGAAGATCTCCGGTGGACACCGCTCCTGGTCGGGAGCGAAGAAGCACGCGGTCTTAATGAGCGTGTTGGCCACCTGCAAGAAGAGGGAGGAGAGTTTCATGGAGACGGTGGAGGGGGCATTGAGGTCGCAGTTCACTTCAGAAAACTAAGTAGTTACGGTCAAAGTACCTGTTCACGGTTTACCCGCCAAATCATTGCGGGTGTCACCCTATCTCGACCATACCTTCCGTCAGGTCTCCCTGGGTCACATAGGTCTCTTCTCCACCATGTCGTCCGTACACACCTTGGTACGATGGGGAGGGACCCTAAGCCTTCACCCCGCAAGTATCCCCTAGACGGTTCCCCGTCTTTGGCCGACCGGTTCATCCAGTTGATTACGACCCGGTGGTTCTCCGCAAACCCTTAAGACTCCACCTCGCGGTGGACGCCCCGTCCTCCGAAGCACGACAAGAAGCGGCTTCAGGTTCTCCTTGGCCGTATCCGGCTTTCGTAAACGTAGCCCGTTTAGGGTTCTCCATATCTTCTCCTTTCTTCGGCCAATGAGAAATGACTCCCACCTTTGGATATCGACCCGGGGCCACGGGGCGAGCAGGACTTTAACCTGCCTGAGACGTGTGCTGCCAGGCACAGGCTTTTGACCTCTCCGAACTCCAACAACAAATTGGATCTCCCACGTTCCAAACGGAACCTTCTCCACGTGCCGCTCCCATTACCCCGCTGGGCGTGGTAGGTCTCCAGTTGTTAACCCTACCACTCACTGGCCTTCCCCGATTTAGGGGCAGGTCGGCTCCCAGAACTGTACTTTCGAGGCCCCCCAGGGATTCACTTTTGTTGCGGCCCATGGGTTTGCTGGCCCACCCGAGGTGGACTGTTGTCCCCGGGGCTTTCGGGGGTCGGTTACCCTCACCCCGTCCCGGGTAGCTACCGAGACAAGCTGGCGACTTCTCGGTCAGAACTTTCATCTTTTGGTTCCTTTTAGCATCGTGGCGCGCCCCGAGTTGAGCGATCACACTGGGTACTAAAAAAGAATTTGGTGCTGAAAAGCTTTCGTTTAAGAGGTTTTCTCCCAATACCTTATTTTATTACGTAATGGCACTATCGTTAAACACCGATAATGCGTTTAACGGAACGTTAATAAGAGGAGATCTCCCTGGTATATTATCCTATAACGTGTAAGAGGACGTTCATCGATATTGCTGGCAAGTTGGTATCTGCCGGAGGAGAGCTTACCTTAAAGGTATCATAAGCTGTCTGGAACAGGAGCTTATTAATCCATATATATATATTCCGTAAACTTGCGCAATATTCACCTCTATAGTATTTCACCAGAGTTTTGAGAAGGATTTTAACGTTGGAAGATTTTGTTAAAAATGTTCGGATACACCCGTTTGACTGTGGCTATAGATCGTGTATCTCTTAATCAGAACTGATAATCCTCGATTATCTTCTTTTCTGAGTCTTTATCCACTTCAACCGTAACTTCTATGTGTTTCCTTATCCCCGAATGTTCCAGTTTCGGTTTAAACAGGTTGTCCAGCTGAAAGATACCCGCGGAGTTGGTCATTTCTATTACCAATTCTACGGGTTTCTCTTTGCCGGGTCTTATGCTGACCCCTTCGATGGCCGTTACAGACACCTGGTGTATGTCCAACTTACCTTCTTTGAATGGAATCCTTGCTCTGCCCTGCTCCATGTCGAGAGCGTCAGCGACTTTTACCGTACCGGCCTCAAGGGTTAGGGTTTCCAGTTCCGTGTCGTGAGCATAACAGGCGTGCAGTATTTCGCCCTCCATTATCTCCAGGGTTGAACCCGTTATAGATACCCTCAAGTAGATCTATTACCAGGGAGTCCGCCAGACCGATACTAAACTCATTGTGACGGATCCGATGTACAACGTGACCGAGGTCGTGGAATGCTGCTGCGAGTACTATTACTACTTCTGCATCATCTTTGGTCAGGTCGTGATCATTTTCAACGCTCGACTTGAAGCCGTTGTCGCTTATCAACCTAAACATCCTTAATGCAGAGTAGGCGACGATATTTGAGTGACCGGGCCCGTGATCGTTAATACTCATCCTATCCACGGCATTTACATTGGCCATAGCCCAGAGTCCGTTCAACCTTCCATGATTCTGAATCCTGTTGAGAACTTTTTTCAGCTTTTGATTGTTTCTAATCGGGACCGTAAATTTCATTTATATCACCAAGCTACGTGGTTATATCCATTCCAGCCACCATTTATCTTCATCCTTTAACTTCCTCGGTATAGCCCTCACTATCGGAGCCAGCAACGTTAATGATTAACTTCCGCTGGAATTCGAGTTTCTCCAGTTTCGAACCAAACCCCTCAATTTATTGAAACGTAGATCAACCTTGTGGAAGCCTTGTCTATCCTGTGGTCGTACCGGGCAGTAAGTTGTAGAATATCCGGGCCCGGTCTTACTCCTCGGGATAACCTACAGGGATGATGTAAAGTGGCTCTCGGTGGTGCAGAAGGTCCATGACCTTCTGCACCTCACGGTCCTGGAAAGCCCCAATGACAACCGTGCCCAAACCGAGAGACTCTGCCTGAAGATAAATATTTTGCCCCACGTGACCGGTTTCCAGGTGGACGTACCTATCCCTCCGCGAACCGTAGACCGAGGTAGTCTGAGCATGTTCGGCAGCTACGACCACGGTGACAGGGGCCTCGCTAACCGGGGCCTGTCCGAGCGCGGCTTCCCGGAGAGGTAAACGTCGGGATTCACCAAGGGTTCTTTCCAGACCGTGCTCGGCCGGGAGGTACCGGTAAACTCCAGCCGACAGACGACCAACTCCCTCAGGTACCACGGAGAGATAAACCCCAAGCGGATACGTTGCTCCCGCGGAAGGAGCCGACCTGTAACCTCTGGCGCGGTCCGTTATCCCCTGGGCCGCCCATAGAAGCTGTGATATCTCCTCCAGGCTTAACTGTTTTTCGGAAAAGTTTCCAATGGACCTCCTCCGGGCAATTGTTCTCTCCACTGATAGGGTACCCTCGGTAGAAGGGGCCGGGAGTTCCACGACACTGCTCCCCTGGGCCGCTACAGAAAACAAGAACAACCCAACTGACAGGATCACCACTAGCAAGGCTCTGATGGTAACTACAGCGGTACCCCCTTTTTTTGCCGGCGAGACCCAATACGTCAGGGTATTCTCTACGTACAAACTTGGGTTACTGGCTGCCACACTATGAGTTTAACCCTATACAACAAAATTTAAAACCCCCGGAAAGCTGTTCCGGTGGAGAACACCACGGGAGGGACTAACGAATAAGGTTTTGAACTATTGATATCCCAGGGACTTGTAAAAAGGGGTTTACCCCTGAATTAAGCCGAAACCGGACAATATTGTTCTAATAAGGACGAAAGGGTCCTCTTCTGGGTTCAACTCGAGGGGTGGGACCTGGTAATAAAAGGAGGTGATACTCGTGAGTAACTCTGACGGACAATTGGGGAACCTCATCCGCCAGGTCTTCTCCAAACTGCTGGCAGCAGTAGCGGTTAGCGGCCTTGCCTGAGGCATTTATCTCCTTGCCCGAGACGAGTGCAAGGAGTTCTACGGGTTCCTGACCATCCTTATCGTTGTCGTCACCGGAGGTTTTTGGCTATTATCGACTAAGCTGGATGGCTTATGTAGGAGTTCAAAGCAGCTAAAAAAGAATCCGACAATGAGAAAGTTGAGAGTAACAATCAGAAAGAGTTACTCACCTGTTAACGACTTACACTTTATCATAGCGGACTTTGGTCTGGGCTGTGGTGTTGATTATTACCCCATAGTCTCTAACTGAAGGTTACCCATGGCACAAGGAATTACAATTTAGGTTATTTCTCCCCGTCCAGGGGGATCAACTCGTAGTCGTAAACGACCTCCGCGGGGCCCTTGAGGGTATGAGTTGCCGAGCAGAACTTCTCCTGAGT
>JAGXLQ010000154.1 GCA_018334595.1 Candidatus Bipolaricaulota bacterium
CTGCTGCGAATAGATCTTGGCTAAGCCCTCGTTCTCAATCCGACCGCCACTCGGCATGACGAGAGTAAAGCCCCGAGTAACTCGTCGTCCTTGGTTGCATTGATAAAGGCCACATCCCCTGGATTAACGTACTCCTTAGGACGTCTGAAACCTCGGGAGACAGCGATTGCCCCACTAATTCGCCCAACCCATCGAAGGTGGCAATCTTTCTACCCTTTATATCTTCCAGGTAACCCTGATCTGGTTTCCACCTCCGCCCGACTAAATTGACGTGTCCAGCTGAACTTATCTCCGCCAATAACTCCTCCGGAGCGGATACTGCAGCCATGACCAACTCGTCCTTCTGCTGGTCCCGCACGTCAAAGAAAGCAACCTCAGCTCCCGTCATCGAGCGGACTTCTCAATCCTATTACCAGTTTCGTCAATCCCACAGGATGTCACATCCGAATATGCCGCCTGTAGGGCCAGCTTACGTGGAAAAACGGCTAAGTGTAATTTACCCCCGTTCATATCTTCAGGCAAATCTATCCGGATCTTCCGAGTAAAAAGCGGGTTGACAGAGTTGAGCGGGGGTGATATTATTCTGAGTGAGGTCTCACTCAATATTGCTGAACCGGGAGGTCAAAACATTGACGAGAAAGAAACCCTCGGAGAGAAAGGAAGAGATAAGAGAAGCCGGGATAAAGGTAATCGCCGAGGAAGGTTTTCACGATGCCACGACCGATAGTATAGCTGAAGTAGCCGGCGTGTCCGTCGGCACCATCTATAACTACTTCAGCAACAAGGAAGAGATACTCCACTACATATTTGAGGTAGAGCGCGAAAAGATCACAGACTTCTTCACGGGTCTCACCGCAAGCGGGTTACCGGCGGAAGAGACGATACGCCGGTTTCTGAAAAGATATCTCGGCAGGGCCCTGAAAAATAGAAGGAAGTCAAAGCTCCTACTTGACGAGGAACACAGACCGGTGAAGAAGGTATCCATGGAGATACTCGACTACTCGATGCTGTTGAAGTCATGTGTAAAAGAACTGCTTGAAGCTGGAATAAGCGAAGGCTCGATAAGGGGAGAACTCGACCCGGAACTCGTCTCCGGAATGATAATTGGAGCTGCGGACTCGGTAGTCGTCAAGTCTTTTTTTACCGATGACTGCCCGGACGATGTCCTCGAGGGGGCCAGTGAGGAGATAGTAGAGACGTTAAAGAGGGGTATTTTCAACTGTGAGAATTGAACTATCCTGCAGGACGACCAGAAGCCCTAAAGGAACTTTATGTCGGACCATCAGGAGGTAAACAAATTGAAATCAACCAAGCAAGCTCTAACTTACCCGTACGTAGGAGCAGTCGAGGAACTCGTCTTTCAGGTCCTGGGAGATGACGTCATTGAGGTAGATTCGTTTGCGAGATATTCAGCGGAGAGACGGAATGAAGGGAGCTGCCTGAAGACGAGATACCGGCGGTTCGAGCCGGACAAACTGGACAGAGTAGTGGTGGAGAATTATAAAATACGCGGACACGATGGCCTCGTGGTAAACGCCTACACGAAGCCAGAATACGGGATCCCCATCTTCACCCTCCAAGTCGGTGGCTCGGGGCCAGACAAAACCCTAGTTATCGTTGACATAGTTAGCACTAACCCGGCGACGGATCAAGAGCCGGTGAAATCACTTTACCGTGAACACGAGGAAAAGGCCGGATTCTCGGGGACGGACCTCGAGTGGGTTAAGAAAATAACCTCGGGGTACGCGCTAGTAAACCAGTACCGGTCGATCGACCCGGCAATGATGTACGAAGCCATAAGTGCCTATTTGACGACGTGGCTGAAACGTTATTACAAGCCGGCAAAAAAGATAGCGGACGAGGAAACGATCGAGGAGGTAACGGGCTCCGTGCTGCAATTCAAGAGTATCCTCCATGATAACGACGTTGGCCTCGACCTGTACGAAAAGAACTTCAACGAGAAAATGCTGGACACTATCGAAGAAGTTGCCTTCGGAGGAAGACCCTCCCTCCCGTCAAATAATCAGCAGGACACACAAAATACCAACGGTGGTGGTAGCGAAGGAGGCGAGAGTCACTCCGGGGGGAACTGGACGGAGAACGCAACCAATTACGTAAACCAGGCTCCGGCCTTCGTCAGGGGTCGGATCAAGAAAAACGCTGAGGAAAAGGCAAAAGAAGAGGGCTTATCGGTAATCGACCTGGACCTAATCGATACGCTCCGCTAAACGTGAATTAATTACCCCTTTGACCAATTGCCAGAACTATGGAAATAGACTCCTATTTAATAAAACCACAAGGTCCCAACTGCAACATGGACTGCGGCTACTGCTTCTACCGTGAAAAGTCCAAACTCTACCCGGGTAAACGGACGATGACGCTGGAGAGGGCCGGAGATCTTATCGAGCAGGCGTTGGCCGGAGGAGGTCCGGTCAGTTTCTCGTGGCAGGGCGGAGAACCCACTCTCGCTGGCCTGGACTTCTTTCGGGAAGCCATCGAACTGCAGAAGAAGTACGGTTCACCGGGGCAGAGGATAACCAACGTGATCCAGACGAACGGAACCCTGTTGACGGAGGAGTGGGCGAATTTCTTTTCCAGATACAATTTTCTCGTCGGTTTGAGCCTGGACGGTCCGAAGAAGTACCACAACAGGTATCGGACGTTTAAGAACGGCGGTGGAAGCTTCCGGGCGGTGATGAAATCCGCAAGATTGCTCGACGACCCAGATGTTTTGGTTAACGGACTTGCCGTACTTACAGAGGAAAACGTCGGTGAACCGCGACGTCTGATCGACTTCTTTCTAGCTAACGGACTTACCCACCTACAATTTCTACCTGCAATCGAACTACGGGAATATGAGAACGGGACTTCACTCGCCCCGTTCTCCCCTCCTCCGTTAAAGGTCGGTGAGTTTTTGGACGCCGTCTTCCACAGGTGGATCCAGGACTTCCCGCCGGCCTTCAGGGTGAGGTACTTCGACGCCCTGCTTCAGATCGCCCTCGGAGAGGTGCCGGATATCTGTAGGCTGAGAAAGAACGCCGCCTCATACCTCGTGGTCGAGCATAACGGCGACGTCTATCCCTGTGACTTCTTCGTCGAGCCGGAGTGGAAGCTGGGTAACGTACAGGAGGACGGGCTTAAGGCCGTCAAGGAGAGCGAGAAACTTACCGAGTTCACCGAGAAGAAATCGGACCTGCCGGAAGCCTGCAAACATTGTAAATACCTCCGCTACTGCCGTGGGGGATGCCCCCGTTATCGTAACCTGCCCGAAGGTCCGGGGGAAAGATCTTATCTCTGCTATGCTTACAGGTATTTCCTCTCGCGAAACTTGGGGAAAATACGCCGCCTGGCCAGAAAAATCAAGAAATCTACCCGGGGAAGACCACTTCGCCGTCGAGGACCGTCATCTTAACCTCCATATGTTTGATTTCTTCCGGTTCCGTCAGAGGGTTCCCGTCGAGGAGAACGAAGTCCGCGTACTTACCCGCCTCAATCGATCCAAGGTCGTCTTCGTCCCCCGCGGCAAAGGCGCCCCCCAGCGTGTAGGCCTTTATTGCCTCCTCCGGTTCCATCCGGGCCGACTCAAACGGAGAATTAACTGCCCAGTGGATTCCATAAAGGGGATCGAACGGCATTCCGTCCGAGCCGAACGCGAGGTCGACTCCGGACTCCCTGAAGAGCTCAAACCGATTCAACAAGGGCAGCTTCCCCCTGCCCAGCCTCTCCTCGTACATACCCCCGGGTAACCCCCAGTTCCCCGTAAAGTTTGGCTGAAGCGATGCCACCAGTCCCAGATCTTTGATCCACTTGACCTGGTCGTCTGTGGCCATGACAAGGTGTTCTATCCTGTGTCTTAGCTGGTCGGGACGGCCCTTCCCGGGCCCAGGTTCAGCAAAACACCTCGCAACCCGCTCTATCGCTTGGTCGCCAATC
>JAGXLQ010000155.1 GCA_018334595.1 Candidatus Bipolaricaulota bacterium
TTCCTCTATCACGTTATTCGTCCGTTTAGCCCCCTCATTGATCAGATGGAACCCCCCTACCACCGAAAATATCTTCGGGGTATCAAACAGTTGCCTTGCATATCGCACTACATTAACTATTCCCGGATGACTGCAACCCGTGACCACCACGAGTCCTTTTGATGTGTTAAATACTAATGCCCCCTCATCAACCAGGTAATCTGGTTTCAGTTTCCCATTTTCGTAGCGGTGACCGTCGTTAAGAGGATCTTCGAAATTTGTTGGAATCTCTCCTGTAAAGATAACGTCATCCGCTATCTCAAATGGCTCTTTCGTCAACTCCACGTTAAAGAATCCTCCTGCACTTTCACGAGACACTGGACATCCGATATCTACCCCGTCTTTGCCTACCTTCTCTTCAAAAACGTTGGGATGGGCGATTAACGGGAGGCCCTGGAAGCTTGTGTTTTCCATCAACGCCGGGAGCCCTCCCGAATGATCGTAATGACCGTGACTCAATACCAGGCTGTCAATATTGTCCAAACTTATTCCCATAATCTTCGCGTTTTTTAAAAACAAATCACTCTGCCCAACGTCAAAAAGCAGCTTCATATCATTGAATTCAATCAACAATGATATTCCATTTTCAGCCTTGATTCCGAAACTATAGAACTTAGCGACGTCTTCTGCCAAGAAATGGATCTTCAAGTTACAGCACCCCACGCTTAGATTATTTGAAGATTTCCTCCAATATTTCTCATAAATTATATGATTTAGCATGAGATTTACGAATTAACTTTGCCATTATGGTTATTCGATATAATCCTCTCATGGTTAAGGGAATTCAATCCACGGCCCGCAATCGGGAGGGTCAAGCGTCCAAGTATCAATAATCAGTTCGTAGTTCATAGGTCGCGGTTACGTGTCCAAGGTGCACGTTCCAAGTCATCCATCAACTACGTTGAATTTGTGATCAAGCAGAGGGATAGTAGAAACCCCCTTAGGACACCGGTGGAGCTCTCCAATTTAGATCGATCCCTTCGTCCTTCCGTTCGATCGTAAACTACCTTCCATTCCACCTATCACCTCTAACACTTTATCCGTCAGGTAATCAGGTCCTTAGGACTTCACCATTCTGCAGGTTCGTCGGAATGGACAGCCGAAACGCGTTCACTTCATTATCGACTGGAAAGTCATCTCCTGTTGCTTTTCACCCTAGCTTACGCTAACGCAGTTACAGTCGGTTTCGGGCCGGGGAACGTATGCCCGGAAGCATTCGAACCTTCAAACGATCCGTCCTCATGGGCGCACGTAGGCGGATGTTTACATCCGGTATTGTGTAAGTGATGAGGGTTGTATCATCTACTTCGGTATCGTGCAACGTAAATGTATAGCGGGTTTGCAAATACCGGATAAACTTTGCCAATATTTATAACTTCCCCCTATCCGTGTGTAAATCCGCGGCTATGTTTTTTTGATGTTTTGAAATACATACCGAAGTATTCTGGTTCACATTGATACCTTGCACAACACCCCGGGTGAACACCTCTCCAACACCAAGATCGGTATAGGCAAACGATTTTCAGCTTATTCTCGATGGTGGATACCGGACTGGGTGCTTGACCAAGGCTAAGTTTTTTAGGATTTAGCAATTAAGAACAGCGTCCTAGAGGGGATTGGTACCAGGTACCTAATACCTCGTTACCCGTTACCAATTAACCCATCACCGGTTTTCTTTACGTCTTTTGAAACCCAAGCCAGCTTGAGAGGAGCATTTCCCTAAAGATTAGACAGGAACAGTGATACCGTGGGATAAATTCTCCCACAGAATTTCTTGTATATGGTTTTACGGAGTATATAATGATCTTAACAATCGTTTAAACAGGAGGTTTTCTAACAAAAATGAGTGACTTACTAGAAGATTTGGGCCAAGCAGTATTTGACATGGACGAGGATACTACAGTAGAGCTTACGCAGCAGGCAATCGATGAGGGGATGGACCCCGAGATTATCCTTAACGATTCACTGGTTCCAGCAATGGACGAGGTGGGAGAGGAGTACGAAAACGGGGACAGGTACGTACCAGAGATGCTGTTGTCCGCTGAGGCGATGAAAGGGGCAATGAAACTATTAAGACCACTACTGGTCGAATCGGGCGTTGAGCCCGCCGGTACGGTCGTCCTGGGTACGGTCGAGGGAGACCTTCACGACATCGGCCAGAACCTGGTAAGCATGATGGTCGAGGGAGCCGGCTTTGAGGTAGAAAACCTCGGCGCCGAGACTCCAGCGGAAGAGTTCGTAGAAGCGGTCAAGGAACACGATCCCGACGTAGTCGGTATGTCCGCCCTGCTGACGACCACAATGACACACATGCCAGAAGTCATCGAAGCCCTCGACGAAGAAGGGCTGAGAGAGGGCGTCAAGGTCGCGATTGGTGGCGCTCCTGTATCTCAGGACTTCTGCGAAGAAATCGGTGCGGACGGTTACGCACCTGACGCCGCTTCCGCGACGAAGTTAATTAAAAAACTGACGAAGAATTAATTAGCTTCGCCCCATGGACTTCATACCGCACACGGAAGAAGATAAGAGGGAAATGTTAGAGGAGATCGGGGTAAGTTCTATAGACGAACTCTTCTCCGATATCCCGGATGAAGTGCAAGTTAACGGGGACATAATAGGAAAAGACGGAAAGACTGAACAGGAATTAAAGAAACACGTAAACAAACTTGCAAAAGAAAGTATAAAGCCTGGCGACCGAGTTTCCTTAACTGGCGCCGGGCTTTATAATCACTTCATACCTTCAGTTGTTTCTCACGTCACCGGTAGGTCTGAGTTCTATACGGCTTACACGCCCTATCAGGCAGAGATCAGCCAGGGGACACTCGGCTGGATGTTTGAATTCCAGACGGCGATTTCCGAACTTACAGGAATGGAAGTTGCCAACGCGTCCATGTACGACGGGGGCTCGAGCGCGGCCGAGGCCGTGTTGATGGCCCGGGAGTACCTCGACAGGAGGACCGTCGTAGTCGCCGAGGACATCAACCCTTACTACAGGGACGTCATCGAAACCTACCTCCCCGATCCCGACGACGAAGTCGTCGAACTTTCCAGCAAAGACGGAAGGATAGACAGGGACCACCTGGAAGAGATCGTAAACGAGGTCGACGACCTGGCTGGACTGGTCGTCCAAACTCCAAACTACTACGGGATCATCGAGGACCTGAGCGGGTTAAAGGAGAAAATAGGAGAAGCATTTCTCATCGTAAGCTCCAACCCGATATCGCTCGGGCTGCTTGAACCGCCGGGTTCATTTGGTGCGGACGTGGTCGTTGGCGAGGGCCAGCCACTGGGCAACCCCGTCTACTTTGGCGGGCCACTGCTCGGCCTGTTTGCGACCAAGTCCGACTACCTGAGATACCTCCCGGGCAGGGTCAGCGGCAAGACCGTCGACGATGAAGGAAGAGAGGGTTTCGTCATGGCGCTGCAGACGAGAGAACAACATATAAGAAGGGAGCGGGCAACCTCTAACATTTGCACGAACCAAGCCCTGAACGCACTAGCCGCCACGGTATATTTGAGTTCGCTCGGCCCTGATGGGCTGACGACCTTATCGAGGATTAACTGGGACAGGGCACACTATCTGGCGGACCAGCTCCGCGAGATAGACGGCGTCGATCTCACCTGGGATCAGCCGTTCTTTAACGAGTTCGTGTTCACCGTTGACGCCGATCCCGAGGTTATCTGGGAGAGAATGAAGGAGGAAAGAATAGACCTCCTCCACCCCAAACACCTGAGACGGCTCGGCCTGGAAGAAAATCTGATGATTGCAGTCACGGAGAAGGTGGATAAAGAGGACATGGACAGGTTCGCCGAACTCTTGGCAGAGGAGATGTGATGACGATGGAGACGATATTCGATAAGAGTAAGTCCGGACGCCGCTC
>JAGXLQ010000156.1 GCA_018334595.1 Candidatus Bipolaricaulota bacterium
TACGTCGTGTTGACATCGGTGGATCGGGATGACCTGCCGGACTACGGAGCGGGGGGCTTTAAGAGGTCGATAGAATCACTGTTGGAGGTAGACAACCCACCCCTAATAGAGGCTCTTATCCCTGATTTTTCCGGTGATACCGGTCTATTGACAGAAGTAGCCGAAACCGGCCTAAACGTAGTTGGTCACAACGTGGAGACGGTAGAACGACTGTCGCCTGAGGTCCGCGACCCCCGTGCCAGTTACGAACAATCCCTGGAAGTTCTCAGCTTTATCAACGACGGGTATCCCGAGATAGTGACGAAATCTTCAATCATGGTCGGCCTGGGGGAGACAGAGGAAGAAGTGGTGAGGACGATGGAAGACCTCAGTACGGCGGGAGTGGACGTCGTCACGATCGGTCAGTACCTCAGACCTTCCGTTGACCAGCTTCCGGTCCAGAGGTTTTGGGAGCTGGACGAGTTCAACGATCTTAAGAAAGCTGGCCTGGAGATAGGCTTTTCCGCTGTCCTGTCCGGCCCCTTTGTCCGCAGCTCCTATAAAGCAAAAAAAACTTATCGATCTGCCAGAGGTGATTAGGGGCCCACGGCCCTCCCGGAATGGAAGAGAAGGGTACGTTACGCGTGATAAAGGACTTAACGCTTAGGAAAGCCTCTTCCAACCTCGCCCTGGAGGAGTCCCTTGCCAAGCACGTAGATGGGGGTATGAGCCCGCCTACGGTAAGGTTCTGGAGAAATAGTTTTTCTGCGATTGTGGGGAGGTCCCAACGGGTTTCCAATGAGGTAGATACTGGCTTCTGCCGGACCCACGGAGTTGAAATCGCCAGGCGGCCGTCGGGTGGAGGGTCTGTCATCCATCACCCCGAAAACCTCAACTACTCGATTTATCTCCCTTCGGACAGGGACCACCGCAACAAAGAGCTGAAAACGCAGTTGTACGTGGAACCTCTCCTAGAAGCCTTAAACGGTTCGGGTCTCAAAGCAAGGCCGTCTGTAAACGGCATTTACGTAGATGAGATGAAGATAAGTGGCACCGCTCAGAGTTGCCGCTGGGGGGTGCTGTTTCACGGCACACTTCTTCTCCGCGATCACGATATAATGAGCCATATGAAAGAATTGCTACTTGCCCACGACGGAGAGTACAGAGGAGACGATAACTACGTTTCATCAGATCCTTCGCCCGTGGCCAGCGTAGAAGAATTAATCGGTCCTCCCTTCAGGGTCTCGGGGTTCTTTGACAGTTGGATCGGACTTCTGGGTGAGGCGTTAAACTTTACCCCTCTCAACGGAAGTATATCCCAGCAAGAGTGGGGGAAGGCGCGCGAACTTGCGCGCGACAAGTATCAGGCGGACCGGTGGAACTACAGGTTTAAGGCCTGAGAAGTTCTTCTTTGTCTCACAGGTTTCTTTGGATTAAACTTTATTATCAGTGAGTTGCATATCAGTCAACTAAAAATGGGGGAAAATTGATTATGAAGGCAACTAAATCAACCGTAATGGTAGTGTCTCTTGTTTTGATCGTTATCCTCTCGGCGTTAACCCCGATCTCGGTTTCTGGGGAACCGGCTGAAAACGTGCTTGGTTATTCGCTTGGTCAACTACTTCTTGGCTGGAACATGCTTACACTGGGCAGCGGAGTGCCCGGGGAGATACTCCAGGGTACGGATCTGGGGGCGGTAATAGAGGATATGAAGACTTCGTCGGAGAAGTTGGACCTCCCTCAATTTATAATTATGAGATTTGACCCACTTCTCGAAAAGTACGAACTATCCAGGGACGAGTTTCTCTGGAAATTTCAACCCGGTTATTGGGGTTTCAACAACGAGGACGGGCTGGAACTTTCCGGTGCGAGAATTGCCTCCGACGTGGCTGAATCTCAGACGAGGAAATTTCGCTACGTTGGGTTTTACGATCCGGATGATCAGGCCGTAATCAATTTATCGGAGAAGTACCTGGAAGCACCTCTGGGTTCCTTTACCCTCGAATTTTGGATACGCCCCGAGGGAGAGACCTCCGGGACCGTTCTCTCAGCAGAAAACTGGGTGATTGAACTACATGATAACACCCCTAAGGTCGTTCATCAGGAGCGCGGAGCGGTACTGGTCGGTGAAACTAGGGTCCTTTCCGATAGGTGGAGCCACCTTGCGCTCACCTCAAGTGGAGAAGACTTGCACCTCTACCAGAACGGAAGGGCCGCGGGGAAAGGAGAGTTAGAAGCCCCACTGCGTCTTTTGGCGGATCTAACCATCGGTGGAGGCTTCATCGGTGCTCTGGATGAATTGCGAATCAAAGGCAAAGAAGAAGCACGGTTGAGGTTGAATTTCGATCAGCCAATTGACTACTTCCTGGTCTATCCCATTGCTTGGGCAGCCAGGAATTCCTTCAATGACGATCGGTTATGGGGGTTTTACGCCAGCCTTCTGGTATCCGGGGCCAGCATGAATCGTGAGGACAAGCTTTCCCCGATAGAACCTGGTAGGCTCGGTGAGATATTTGCCTTCCTCTCCGGTGAAGTAGAGGGGGCGCCGGCGCCGCCCGCGGATTTGCCCCGCGAATTGGAGGGCGTGTTGGCTACGTTCGACGACCTTTCGTCGAAGGAAGAGCTGTCAGAGGAAGACAGGATCAGCATTTCGGAGGGGATTGCGGAGTTATTGACCTATCTGGGTCTCGGATGATGGATCAAACCCACCAGAAAACATCTTCATTGAGGTCGTCCTCCTCAAGTTTTTTCTTGAGGTTTTCGGCTATTCCCTTTGCAGATTCCGTTTTGAGGAGTGGTACCGTGTTGACGAACCACTTTTCCGCCAGGTCCCTTCCGGAGGCAAGGTATTCCAGAGACTGAATTAGTAAATCCATGAGATCGGCGTCACGGGCAATCAAGAGGAGATCTCCGTTTTCTTCCTGTGTCCCCTTCATGAGATCACTGATCTCGTTGTGGAGATCCTCTGGGAGTGATTCTATCTGGTCCTCGAGAACTTCCGTTGAGATGTAGTCGTCCCCCGGTGAGTACCGTTGAGCTAGCCAGTCCAGATCCCCCGTCCTGCTCTCACCGATATCGTGAAACAGGCAGAAGGCAGCCGACCTGTAGGGGTCGGCTCCTTCAAGGATCGCCAAAAAGAAGCCGATGGCGGCTGTCCTGAACGAGTGTTCAGCAACGGTTTCCGGTTCTTCGATCCCCAGCCTCAACCAGCCGGATCGGGGAGACCTCTTCAGCTGACCTAACTCGAAGAAAAGCTTCGTCAACCCGTCAAGTCTGTCATCAGGCAAATTTATCAACTCCTGAAAACGAGGATGTTGAGAGGAAAATTGTTACGATAGATTTTAGATATGTTCAAGGGAAGGTTCAACCGGGTTATTGTTTCCTCCGGTTTACAAGTTCTTTCATGTAATCGAACAGGCGCCGGTCGACGGACACTTCGCCATCCTCGGTCTTTGTCACTGTAGCGCCGAGGTTTTCGCTCCAGAGAAAGTTGTCTAGGCCCTCCACCGTACGATCCGTCAACTTGCCGTTCACCTCACCATCGTAAAAACCAAGCTCGGTTAGCACGTCCTGAAATATTACTACATCGCCCCGCTGAACCTTCTGATAATTCCTTGTTTCTGGAGAGTCGAAGTATAGTTCGTGTAACCCGAGAAGCCTGTCGAGTTCTTCTATCGGTTTGAGATGATCGTCTACCCGTATGTCCACCCTGTCCTGAAGATTTGCAGACTTCCCAGGGTTGTTGTTCAGGACCACTAACGCTGCCGACTGCCGTCCCCGTTTATCCCCGCCGGCCCTCTGCCCAGCCCGGAGCGCCCGAATCAGGCGCCTACCTAACCTCCCCCTATTGCTCTCATATTCCTCTGCCATCTCTTTGACGACGGAGCTGCTGGTAAGCAGGTTGCCCTGGCAGATGAAATTTCTTTTC
>JAGXLQ010000016.1 GCA_018334595.1 Candidatus Bipolaricaulota bacterium
CCGCTAGCGTTCATCCTGAGCCGGGATCATACCCTCTCAATTTAAGCTCAATCAGAACTACTTCCCATCTGTCAAAGACCTTGGTTTGCGCCTAATGATAATATCTAAGAGTGGGGGGTTTTTCAAGGGGAAACAGGGGTGAAAACCAATTAACAATCATCTCTCAATAGCCGTCGGATGAAGGGCAAGTACTGCTCTGTACAGGGCATCCTCCGGTTTGGTCCGCCCAGTCTTCATCCGCACGTCCTCATCGTGTAACCTACATAACAGAGACAGGAGTTTCTCCAGGGACCTATCAGCTAGCTGCCTCTTCTTCTTGGTCACCAGCCACTTGTAAACTCCGGTCCTGTTAGAGATTTCGGAGTTGGAAAGGCCCTGCGAGGACAGGTCCTTAACCTGTAAATTCCTCCTGACCTCGTTGGCCAGCATGTAGAAGATCTTGTACGGGTCAGTCCCTCTTCGAAGGCTCTCCTCGAGAAGGGCAATTGCCCCCTCGACGTCGCCGCCGAACAGGTCATCAAACAAATCGAACAACCTGTCCTTTCCCTGAGTCCAGACGACGTGCTTGAGCTCGTCGCGACCCAGGGGCTCCGAACCTTCCTCCCTGTAGAGGCGCAACTTTTGAACTTCCTTTTCAACCCTGAGGAGATCCAGCTCCATAATCTGAGTGAACCATTTTTTTGCCCCGGAAGTAAGGCGGACGCCGTAGTCATTCAGAATACCGTTGACGAACCGGGGAAAGTTTTTCTTTGTGGGTTCGGAGAACTCCTGGGTAGATGCCTCCTTGGAAAGTCCCCTATATAAGCTTGATCTTTTGGACAGAGAGTCGGATTCGAGCAACACCCTCTCGGTCTCGTACCGGTGGCTAAGGAGCAGCGAAACAACCGCTTTTTCGTCCTCGATCTCGTCGGCCTGAGTAATCCTTATGATCTTTTCCTTGGAGAAGAGGGAGGGTCCCCCCAGGTGCTGGCCGAGTTCGGAGACCGTTATTTCCCCTCCCTCTAGCCTATAGTATTCGGGCTTCCCTATCTCCTTATACCAATCGCGCACGAGTTTTTTCGCAGCTTTTCTTCGTTGGTACGGTTCTCCAAAATAGAGTGCGAGTCGTTTCATGGCTTGTTCACTTTTGGTTACATAGTTAGTCGATACCCAGCCCCGTCATTATACGACATGATAAAGGTAAGTTCATTGCGGGGCCACCGTAAGTTTTTGTAGTCGAGAACTGTTGACATCGCCGTAATAGTTATAATAATTTGGTTGTTAGTTCAAACTCAAGTAGGAATATTTAAGAGGTGAGGTCAAATGCTTCCGCCACATGGGGGAAAGTTAGTCAACAGAGAGCCAAAATCGCCACGAACAAAGGAACACCTGCAGAAGAAGGCCGAAACTTTGCACACGATAACGCTAAAGCCAGGAGAGGTCAAGCACCTCCAAAACATCGCACATGGCAGTTACAGCCCGTTAACGGGGTTTATGGGGAAGAACGACTTAAACAAGGTCGTAAAGGACAAGACGCTGGAGGACGGGACCGTCTGGACGGTCCCCATAGTCCTTGACGTATCACAGGAAAAAGCAGAGGAACTGGAGAATGAACGGCAGGTTGCTCTGCTCGACGAAGAAAACAGATACATCGGAATTCTCGACCTTGAAGAGATATATACCGTTGACAAAACCGAGGCTGCCGAAGGGCTCTTCGGCACGACGGAGGAAGATCATCCGGGCGTGGTAAACTTCCTAGACAGGGATGAATACTTCATCGGCGGTCCGATCAAACTCATCCGCAGCGGGTTCGAAAAATTCTATAAATACTTGCTTAAGCCGGTTGAAACCAGGGTCCTGTTCAAGACTAAGGGATGGAAAAAAGTCGTCGGGTTCCAGACTAGAAACGTACCTCACCGGGGACATGAGTACTTGCAGAAGAGCGCACTGGAGGTAGTGGACGGCATCCTGATTCACCCGAAGATCGGCGAAAAAAAGGTCGGTGACTGGCAGGATAAAATAATTCTTGAGTCCTACGACATACTGCTCGACCACTACTACCTTAAAGATCACGCGGTTATGAGCATCTTTCCTGCCGATATGTTCTACATGGGGCCAAGAGAAGCTGTATTTGACGCCATAGTCAGGAAAAACTACGGCTGTACGCACTTTATAGTTGGCAGGGACCACGCCGGAGTAGGTGACTACTACGGGGACTTCGACGCACATAAGATATTCGACCAGCTCGCAGATATCGACATCGAACCGTTGACCTTTGACTACGCTTACTGGTGCAAGAAATGTGGCCAGATGGTCACCGACAAGACCTGCCCCCATTCCATGGAGGACAGGATCGCACCCTCGGGAACTAAGATAAGGAGTCTGGTGAAAGAGGGCGACATTCCGCCGAAAGAGATCATGAGATCAGAAGTCGCAGCCTTCGTCGCTAACTCACCCTCTCCATTCGTTCAGGAGGTATAAGATGAGCGAAAAACAGGAGCAATTCAACAACTTTACGTTGTGGTTTACGGGACTGCCGTCATCGGGAAAGTCCACGGTCGCCAAGGCGGTGGAAAACGAACTGCGCAGGAGAGAGCTTAGAGTCGAAAACCTTGATGCCGACGGGTTACGGAAAAACCTTCATCCGGACCTGGGTTTTTCCAAGGAGGAAAGAGGGATAAACAACCGCAGAATTGGATACATCTCCAAGTTGCTGACCAAAAACGACGTGGCCGTCATCGTAGCGGCCGTCTCTCCCTTCAAGGAGTACCGCCAGGTCGCCAGGGAGATGGTGGAGGAGGAAGGCCACTTCTACATGATTTACGTCGAGTGCTCCGTGGAAACATGTAAGAAGAGGGACCCCAAGGGCCTCTACGAGAAGGCGGAAAAGGGGATAATTCCTAAGTTTACCGGCGTTTCTCATCCCTTTGAAGAGCCCCAAAAAGACGAATACGACTTGGCAGTTAACACGGAGAGCCTGGACCCTGACTCGGCAAAAGAAAAGGTGATACAGTTCCTATCAAACCAGGGAGTTTTCTCGGCCGTAGACAAATACACGGGGCTGAACGAGCACGAGGAGGAGGAAATAATGGACAGGCTAAAGAGGCTGGGATACCTCTAAATAGGTCAGGTCATCCGGTCTAACAGTGGAGGGGCCGTCTTACGGTAAATCTATACCCACTTCTGGACCCAACAGGGACATATTTATCTCCGACTCCTCCAGCAGGCTTGTGGCCACGGACTTTATCTCTTCCTTGCTTACCGCATCTATTTTTTCGAGCACTTTACTTACTGACAATAATTCCGTCCCGTAGATGGAGCTAACGCCGAGTCTTCCCATTAGGGCCTCGTTGTTCTCCAATCCGAGAACCAGGTTACCCTTGGTCTTCTGCTTGGCCAGTTCTAGCTCCTCGTCGGTGACGCAGTCCGTACTCAGATCCTCAAACTCCTGTATGACGAGGTCTCGGTACTTGTCCAGGTTGTCGGGGTCGATCGCCCCGTATACGTAAAACAACCCTGAATCCGAGTAGTACTGAGTGTTACTCACCACGTGATAGGCGAGTCCCCGTTCCTTGCGCACCTTCCTAAACAACCTCGAACTCATTCCGTGACCGAGCAAGACGTTAAGCATCTCGAGTGGATACCGCCTTTCGTCACTCCTGGGAATACCTTCAACGCCTATAACTACGTGTAGTTGATGGATGTCACGCAGCTGTCCGTTGATCTTCTCCTGGGCGGCAACTTCCCCCGGGCCCTCCCCACCATCCGGCGTGGACGGGCCCGAGGCGTCAAGGATATCCGCAAACTTAGCTCCGACCTGATCGACCAGAAGTTCGAAGTTGAGCTTGCCCCCCGCAGTTACGGTAATCTTTTCGGGTCGTCTCAGTTGTGAAAATCGGTCCGCGGCCTCCTGCACCGTAATCGACCTAACAGTTTCCTCCGTTCCCAACACGGGCCGGGCCAGCCCACTCTCTTCCCCCCATACGGTCTGTTCGAACAGGCGAATTGATTCCCGCTGGTGGTCGTCGTGAGATGAGTGGATCTCTTCGAGGACGACGTCCTTTTCTAACGTCATGTCCTCCTTATCGAAGGAGGGGTTTGAAACCAGGTCTGAGAGTATTGCAATCCCCCTGCCTATCGAATTCGGCAACAGCTGCAGAGACAAAAGCAAGAACTCGGTAGCGGTACTACCGTTAATCAGCCCTCCAATCCTGTCGACGTCGCTAGAAATCTCGTAAGCGGTCCTGTTTTCCGTCCCCCGGAACAGAAGATGCTCTATCAGGTGAGTAATTCCATATAATCCATCCGTTTCATCCCGGCTGCCGGAATCAAACCAGACGCCTAAAGAAACGGACTTTGAGGTCGGTACCTCTTCACCAATTACGGTTATTTTGTTCGACAGCGTCCGTCGAAAACAGCCGGGATATAGTTCCATCTTAGTCAGATGAGACTAGTCTAAACTGATAACGATCCTTGTTGTCTATATTGATTAGCTCCACTTCTACTCTGTCGCCTGGTTTGACGACGTCCTCGACCTTGCGAACGTAGTCCCGTGAGAGTTCAGAAATGTGTATCAGTCCGGTTTCTCCGTCTTTGGTCTCGATGAACGCCCCGAAGTCGGCCGTCCTCGTAACCTCTGCCTTGACTACGTCGCCTATCTCCAGTTGTTTTTCCTCTCCGGAACCATCTCCGGAACCATCTCCGGAACCATCAGCTATCCGCCTCATGTCCAGCCTGCCCTGCTCGTCCTGCCCAATTACCTCGACCTGAAGGGTGTCTCCCATGCTTACGATGTCGGTAACGTTATCAACGTAGCCGTCCGCAAGCTTGGACACGTGAACTAGACCCTCAGATTTATTCGGCAGTCGGACAAAGGCACCAAAGTCTTCGATCCTAACTACCTCTCCCTCAAACTTTTCCCCGACTTCTATCTCCCTGGTCATGTCCTGAATCATCTTTTTCGCCTTCTCGACGCCTTCTCTATTCACTCCGGAAAGCTTGACCGTGCCATCGTCATCTATATCTATCTCGGTCTCCGTCTCTTCCGTTAAGTCCCTGATCGTCCTTCCACCGGGACCGATTACCGTACCGATCTCGTCCTCGTCGATCGTAAATACTTCCATCGCCGGCGCATGAGGGGAAACTTCAGTCCTCGGCTCGTCTATCACGGAATCCATGATATCAAGAACCTCCATGCGGGCATCGTGAGCCCTGCTTATCGCTTCTCTCATAATCTCTTCCGAGATACCGTCGACTTTGACGTCCAGCTGAAATGCGGTGACGCCGTCGCGGGTCCCCGCTACTTTAAAGTCCATATCGCCAAAGTGATCTTCCAGGCCCATGATATCGGTTAGTATCTGATAATCGCCATCCTCTTCCATGAGGCCGACGCCGATTCCCGCTACGGGCTTCTTTATCGGGGCTCCGGAATCCATAAGGGCTAGAGAGCCGCTACATACGGTCGCCATCGAAGAGGAACCGTTCGATTCCAGTATCTCCGAGACCACCCTGATGATGTACGGGAACTCCTCTTCATCAGGCAGCACAGGCAAAAGCGCAGTCTCCGCCATGTGTCCGTGTCCTCTTTCCCTTCTGCCTGGCGATCCCATATAGCCAGCTTCTCCCACCGAGTAAGGAGGGAAATTGTAGTGGAGCATGAATCTCTTACTGCCTTCGATAACCATGCCATCGATGCGCTGTTCGTCCTGCTTTGTGGTCCCCAACGTGGCCGTCCCCAGGCTCTGCGTCTCCCCCCGGGTAAACAGACTGGAACCATGTGCCCTGCTCAACAGACCGACTTCAACTTCGATTGGTCGTATTTCATCGGGGGCACGCCCGTCTATCCTTATTCCTTCTTTAACCGTTCTCTTTCTGACGAATTCCTTGTAGACATCTCCTACCCAGTCCTCTACTGCAGACTCCTCTTCTCCTGTCGCCTCTTCCGTGTCTAGACACTCTTCCTTTAGGGTCTCCTTGATCTCGTCGACCATCTCGTCCCTCTCCAGCTTGTCCTTCACGTTGGCGACCTTGGGGATTTCCTTCCTTGCTGCTTCGGTGACCTTCCGTTTTAATTCGCTTTCCTCTGACACTTCTTGTTCGTAGGAGGACTTCTTTTCCACCAACTCGTTCTGAAAATCGATTAGCTCCTTTATCTTCTCATGAGCAAAGTTCACTGCTTCAATTACTACGTCATCGGGGACCTCTTTCATTCCCCCCTCGACCATCGTCACGGCGTCGGCTGTACCAGCGACGGTGATATCCATATCGCTTTCTTCCCGTTGTTCGGCACTCGGGCTCATGACAAATTCGCCGTCTACCCTACCGATCTGCACGCCGGCAATGGGCCCTAAAAAGGGTATATCCGATACGCTCAACGCAGCGGAGGCCCCCAGCATGCCCGCGATGCCCGGTGAAGAACCCTCGGTCGCCGAAAGCACCGTTACGACTATATGCAGTTCATCCATGTAACCATCCGGGAAGAGCGGACGGATCGGCCTATCGATCATTCTTGCATTTAACACTGCCTTGTCGGAAGGCCTGCCCTCTCTCTTTATGAATCCACCTGGAATCTTTCCCCCTGCATAAAACTTCTCTTCGTAGTCAACTCTAAGCGGGAAATAAGGTTTGTCGCTTTCACCACCCGAGGTGGCAGTTACAAGTACCTTAGTATCTCCGAGGCTGCACACCACTGATCCGTTGGCCTGCTTGGCCATCTTTCCTGTTTCCAATTTAAAAACGTTACCGCCTACGGTCTTCTCCAATTGCTTAAACATTATTACACCTCAATAACAACTAGTTACTTTTCTAGTTTACCTTTAATTCGAATATTCAATTCTTCCTTCAACTGGTTATATGCTTCCGAATCCTCTGTCTCCAGATAATTCAAGAATCTCTTCCGTTTCCCTACCATTTTCAATAGCCCTCGGCGTGAATGATGGTCCGAAGGATGGTCCCGTAAGTGTTCAGTTAGGTTGTTGATCTTCTTGGTCAATACTGCAACCTGCACCTGGGCTGATCCCGTGTCTTCTGAATGCTTGCCGTACTTTTCAATTAACTCCTGCTTCTCCGCTCTTGTAATTGACATTTAATCACTCCTATCCCCTTTCTCCCAGAGAGATACCTCCAGGATTAGGTTGTGTTTGATAATTTGCTCTGTCTTATCCTGCCGTACTTTGTCGCAATCTCTCTTACCTTCTCGATAACTTCAGCTTCATCAATCGTCGTGACTTTACCCTCCTCCATAACCACCTTCCCGTCTATCATTACCATATCGACATCGGCACTCTTCCCTGAATAAACCAGGTTAGAGAGGGGGTCGTACTCTGGGATCCAACGGGAAGAATTTCGATCGACGGCAATTAAATCCGCCTTAAACCCCTCCTCTATCTTCCCCAGTTTCCCGAGACCGAAACCGTCCACGTCTTCGGCAACTGCCATGCGATAAACGGCCTCTACCGGTAGACTCTCCGGGTCACCGTTGCTGACCTTGGAAAGCATCGCCGCCAACTTCATCTCCTTGATCATCCCCAGGTCGTTATTTGACGCCGCTCCATCCGTTGCAAGGCCGACGTCAACACCTTCGGTGGACATCTTCGCCACGGGGGCAATCCCGGAGGCAAGCTTGGCGTTGCTGGTCGGGTTATGCAGGGAAAGGACGCGGTAATCTGCCAGGATTTCAATATCTTTTTCGTCCACGTGTACGCAGTGAGCGGCCATGACCTCGTTCTCAAGAAGCCCAAGCTTCTCCACTCTGGCCACAGGAGAAAGTCCGAAGTTCTCGACCGACCTGTCTACCTCGTCCCTCGTCTCGGATAGGTGGGTGTGGATAGGCACACCTTTTTCCTCAGCGGCCTTCGACAGTTCGGTTAACACGTCATCGCCACAGGTATATGGTGCATGAGGGGAGAGGGCGGCGTTTATCCTCCCTTCAGCAGCTCCGTCCCAGTCGTCCACCAGGGCGAGTCCGGTTTTGACTTCTTCCTCTCCACCGGAACTCATTTCCGGAGCGATTATCCCGTAAGATATCAAGGCACGGAGCCCTGAATCCTCAAGTGCTTGCGCCGTTTGGTCCATGTGAAAGTACATATCAGCAACGGTCGTCACGCCAGCCTTGATGGATTCTACAGCCGCAAGCGCCGACCCCCAGTATACTTCTTCCGGTGTCAGGTTCTCTTCTGCGGGCCAGATCCACTTTTCCAACCAGTCCTCCAAATTAAGGTCTTCCGCAAACCCTCTAAACAACGTCATTCCCAAATGGGTATGAGAGTTCACAAAACCGGGGATGAGAAGCCTTCCCCTTCCCTCGATAACTCGTTCGATCCCTTCTTCTGGCACCGGAGAGCGAGTCTCGAGTACTTCCACTATTCTCCCCCCGTTTACGAGAAGAGAGCCGCCTTTAATCGGGGATGATTTGCTCGTTGTTAAAATATCGAAGTTTCTCAGAAGTGTTTTCATATAATGAAGGATAGGATTGTCTTGCCTTACCTTTGCAACCCTCAATCACTTTACGAGATTACCTTATACTCACCTTTCCATATACTTTACTTGACTTACGCCTTCCTGATTACGTTCGATTATACTCGATAGGGCGTTGACCTTCAATCGACGCAATCAAGTTTCTCAATGCACAAAATGTAAAATTTACAACTTGGTCTCACCGACGTATGTTCCCTGCTTATACAGGACGATAAACCTCGTTATCGACGCCGTTCTTTGGGCTTATATTTTGACATATTCTTCCAATTGTCGTATCTTGTACTAGTTCAGAGAAATCATGGGGGTACAGAAAAGGAGGTACCTTTGGCATCGAGAAATTCAACTCGGGTATTTGCTGTTTCTTTGTTCCTGATTGCAATTTCGTTATTCTTCTTAACCGGATACGGGAAAACAATTCGGGTCTGCAAGACGGGGTGCAGTTACACCACCCTCCAACCGGCGATCGACGACGCGGATCCCGGTGACGTAATCCAGGTCCAAAACGGGGACTACGCAGGCAATGTAGTCATTACCAAGCCAGTTACGATTAAAGGGACAAGGCCTACCTGGACGATAATTTCACCTTCTGTAACGGATACACCGCTCGTACAGGTCAACACCACCGACGGCGAGGTACGCTTGGAGGGGTTGGGCCTGGAGGGGAACGAGAAAGTTGACCTCCTATCCGCTGGGGGAAGTGGAAACGTAAGGTTAAATGACTGCAGGCTGACCGCGGGTAAGGCCGGCATCATTGTTACTAATTCCGCCTCTGTAAAGGCAATAGAGGTTGTCTTAGAAACGTCTGCTCTGGGAGGGCTAATCAACGAAGGTGGAGAGGGGACCTTTTTGAAGAGCGAGATAGAAGATAACGGGGAAGGTTTTCGCGTGGAAGACGACGCCAAACTTACCTTAATAGAGTCCTTGCTTGCAAGAAACGACGGAGCGGGGATAACAGTAAAAAATACCGGTCTAGCCAACGTACTTTCCTCGACGATCGCCGACAACGACGGGTCCGGGCTAAAGGTAACGAACTTTTCCAGGTTAAAACTTCAGGAATCCAAGGTGAACGGCAACGAGACCGGGGGCGTCCTGTTATCGGGCTCGGCAAACGCCGAACTGGTAGACAACGAAATCCTCAACAACGGAGGTAAAAACTTATCCGTAATTAGCGAAAGATGTGGCTTTAGCGGGGGGGATGCAGGGTTCTACGGCGTCGTTACAGGAAGCGACAACAAGATAGTGCCGGCAAATTCCAAGACGATATGCCCCATAGACCTCAGCGTGGTGAACTCGGAAGATGGTGGTACCTATTCCTACTTTTTCAGCCCGAGCACGTTAGCGTTTATCGGGGTGATTAGCGCCGCGACCCTATACTTCATCCTCGGGAGGTAACGACCTCGGAGATTCCAACCCTATTTGATATCTGTCGGGGGGTTACCGGCCAAGAAAGTCGACCAACATCCCGAGGGCCTCTTCCGCCGCCTCCTGCTTCACCTCAAGCCTGTCACCGTCGAAGACGAACCTCTTGCTGGTTACGTCGCTTGACGTCGCGGCCGCTACAAAGACTAGCCCCACCGGTTTTTCCGGCGTGCCTCCAGTTGGGCCAGCAATCCCCGTAGTCGATAACCCTAAACTCGTTCCGGAGTTCCGGCGGACTCCCTCGGCCATTTCCTCGGCAACGACCTGGCTAACCGCCCCAAACTCCTCCAGGGACCTCGACCGTACCCCCAGAAGCTCCATCTTGGCTCGGTTTGAGTAGGTAACTAGCCCCCGGTCAAAATAATCCGAGGACCCCGATATGTTCGTGATAAGGTGCGAAACGAGCCCTCCCGTACACGACTCCGCAAGGGATATGGAAAGAGCTCTGTCGCGCAACAACCTACCGACCTTCTCCAGCAGGTCTTCCCCGACGTAAGTAACCATAGACATGTGTTAAAACCTCCATCTCGCGTCCTCCCACGTGGTCTAAGAAAGGCCTTTCTCCAGTCCTTCGTAGGAACGACGCAGTCTCTCGGTAAGCGCCGTGAAGCGCCTGTTTTCCTCATCGTTGTTTACGGCAATGCCGATAGCTTTTTGGCTTCCAACCAGCATTACAAGTTTTTTCGACCGCGTAACTGCAGTGTACAGCAGGTTTCTCTTGAGCATGACGAAGTGTTGATTTAACACGGGAAGAATTACTCCTTCGTACTCGCTACCCTGGCTCTTGTGAATCGTAACAGCGTAGGCCAGATCAAGTGAATCGATATCCCCTTTCTTGTAGTTTATCACCCCGTAATCTGGGTACCTGACCTCCAATTCCTTATTCGACTTATCCAGGCTGACTATCCTGCCAATATCACCGTTGAAGACCAGTTTTTCGTAGTCGTTTTCCGTTTGCATTACCTTGTCCCCGACGTAAAAATCTCCGATTCCTTCCCCCCCGTAACCCTCGTCATTTAACCGCTTTTGCAGGTCCTCGTTAAGCCTATCCACACCGCAGACTCCCTTGTACATCGGGGAGAGGACCTGCAGGTCGTCTAGTGGGTCCAAGTCCCACCTCCCAGGTATTTCCCGGGAGACTAACTCGATTATCTTCCTTCGAGCTGCGTCAGGATCGTCCTCCCTGAAAAAGAAGAAGTCCCCATCGTCTCTGTTTCGTATTGCCGGGTAATCCCCATTGTTTATCCTGTGGGCGTTTTCTACGATTTCACTTGCTTCCGATTGCCGGTAGATCCTCGTCAAATTGACCGTCTTTACCCTGTTTGACTTAATGATATCGTTAATCACGTCACCCGGGCCGACCGACGGAAGTTGGTCAGCATCTCCGACGAGAACCAAACGCGAACCATCGGGGACGGCCCTTAGGAGGTGGTTAAGCAACCTGAGGTCGACCATGCTCAGCTCGTCAACGATAATGGCATCCGTGTCCAGCTGATTCTCCTCGTCGTGTTCAAAGGTCCCCGGAGGAGAGTAACCGAGGGTACGGTGAATTGTCTTGGCATTTTCGCCGGTCATCTCGCTCAACCTTTTGGCGGCCCGACCGGTGGGGGCAGCTAAGGTGACCTCCCAGCCAAGCTTGTCCATTATGGCTATGATGCCCGTAATTATTGTCGTCTTACCGGTACCGGGACCGCCCGTGATTACCGTCACCCTGTTTGTCAGGGCGGTGCGCACGGCCTCTCGCTGCTCTCCGCTGTAGTCGAACCCTGAACTTATCTGGTAACTATCGATAAGGTTATCTACTCCACCAGGGTCTAAACCGACCTCCCATCTACCGGTTGAATCGAGACTGCTCAGACTATCGGCCACCTCAACTTCGGCGAAATAAAGACTGGGTAGGTAGACCGGCGTCCGAGAGTTCGCCTGGAGTTCGTCACTGGAAATCAGATAGCCGTCCTCCAGCATCTTCTCCAGAGCCTCGACAATTAGCCCCTTGTCCGTACCAAGGATCTCCTGAGCTCTGTCCACGAGAATCCTCCTGGGGAGGTATACGTGGCCGTTGGAAGAAGACTGCCGCAACGTATACCTGAGGCCTGCCTTAGCCCTTTCCGGGTCGTCGTGGTCAATCCCAACTTTCGCCGCAATTCGATCGGCAATCTTGAACCCGATCCCGTCTATTTCATGGGTAAGGCGATAGGGGTCGTCCTTGACTATCGACGGGGCCCGAGCCCCGTATCCCCGATAAATTCTCAGGCTATACGCGGTACTGATGTCGTAGCTCTTCAGGGCGATCATTACCTCCCTGATCTCCTTCTGGTCCTCCCAGCTCTCAGTAATCTTCTCCAGCCTCTTTTCGCCAATCCCGCTCACCTCGAGGAGTGCCTTAGGCTGTTGTTCAATTACTTCCAGGGTATCCTCGCCGAATTTGTCGACGATCCTGTTTGCGTACTTCTCGCCGACACCTTCGATCAGCCCAGACGCCAGGAACTTCTTTACACCCTTTTCGGTCGTGGGCTGGTTGACGACACACTTGTTGACCTGAAACTGGCGGCCATATTTTTCGTGCCTCACCCACTTGCCCTCGAGTTCAAGGTCCTGGCCCTCGTAGAGCTCGGGCATCTCTCCGACTGCCGTGAATTTTTTCTCTGCCTTGTCCGACGTCGTCACCCTAACGACCTTGAACTCGTGGGAATCCGTCTGATATACGATGTTGTCGACGGTGACTTCCAGTTTCTTGATCTCTTTATCGTTAGAAAACATAATTAATTGTACGCACCAACTGATTATATGAACAACCTTAACTTTTTTCCCCCGATGAAGAAAGTAGCTGGGGCGCATATCGGCGTCCCAGCCAGACGAGGGGTGGAACCTTGATACGAGTAGGAACGAGTGGATATTCTTACGACGATTGGAAGGGGGTCGTTTACCCGGACCGTCTCGCCAAGAAGGATTTTCTAAAGCATTACTCCAATTTCTTCGGGATCACGGAGATAAATTTTACCTACTACAGGCTCCCCGATCCGGGGATATTCCGTAACATCATCGACAAGGCCCCCGACGACTTCCTCTTTTCCGTCAAGCTTTCGAAGGAGTTCACCCACGAACGCGACAAGATGAGCGGTGCAATCGACGGATACAGGAAGGGAATCGAACCGCTGATCGAGTCCGATCAGCTCCTCACGCTCCTGGCGCAGTTTCCCTATTCCTTCAAGCCGGACCGTCAGGGTTATAACCACCTGGAAAGGATCAGAAAGGCGTTTGGAGAATTACCGGTAAACGTCGAGTTTCGAAACGACTACTGGATAAACGACAGGACCTTCGCCTTCCTGCAGGAGCAGGGCCTGGGGTACGTCTGCGTCGACATGCCCCGCCTCAAGCATCTCGTGCCCCCTGTCGTGAGGGGGACTACCGACCTGGGCTACATAAGGTTTCACGGGCGGGCGGCAAAGCACTGGTGGAACCCACCAAAGGCCTACATGAGATATGACTATCTGTACGAGGGCGGGGAGCTGGAAGAGTGGGTCGAGAAAACTCACGAGCTAGAAAACTACACGAAGAACATAGTCGTTACCTTTAACAACCACTTCCAGGGCAAGTCGGCAAGGAACGCCGTCGAGTTCGACTCCATGCTGCGCGGAGAAGGTCACGGGGACGGGGGTATCAGCCCCGCTCACTTCCTCAGCCCCAACAGGGGCCTCTTCGACAATTAGGGGTTTACTTCTTTGAAATGTACTCGTTATCATCCCGGAAGGATGGACAGGACGCCTCTATCTTGTAACAAGTTTCCCTTTTAGTTATGATAGGGGGAATAATTATTCTTTAAACAAAATCACAACTTTACGGGTGATTTCGCTGTGGGCACTTCAGAGAAAAAGTTAACAGACAAGAAGATCGGCGTCATCGGAGTAGGGACAATAGGGGGAACACTGGTCGAAACCCTAATCAGAAACGACGTAGTCGGTCCGGACCAGTTTATCGGAAGCACCTCTCAGGAGGAGACTGCCAGGGAGGTTTCAGAGAAATACCATATAGAGGCGTCTGCCGACAACGACCGAGTTGTTGACAAAGCGGACGTAGTAATCCTCGCGGTAGAACCCCAGACGATATCTCGCGTTCTCGACGAGACCTCGTCGACCTTCAGGCCGGACCATCTGGTTATCTCTGTTGCTGCAGGGATAACGACGAAGTTCATCGAGTCGAAGATAGACAAACAGGTCCCAGTAGTCCGTACAATGCCCAATACCGCAATAAGGGTCAAGAACGGTGCCACCGTAATGGTCGCGGGCAAGCACGCCGTGGAGAGCGACCTGAGGGTAACCGAGGAGATATTTAAACCAGTAGGGATCGTGGAAGAGGTACGAAACGAGGGCTTGATGGACCCGATCACCGGCTTTTCCGGCTCCGGTCCGGCC
>JAGXLQ010000157.1 GCA_018334595.1 Candidatus Bipolaricaulota bacterium
CAGTGTTACAACTTTTTCGTACTCTGATTACTACTTCATGGTCGTAGCAAGAACGGCTTTTTGTGAATGCAGCCTGTTTTCCGCCTGATCATACATCCAGGACAACTCGTTATCGCAGACCTCGTGGTCCGCCTCGTTACCCCTGTCTACCGGCATACAGTGCAGGAAGTAACCTGGGTCACAGAGTTCCTTCTGTTTCTTCCCGGTGTATATCCAGTCCTGGTGTTTGTTGGCTATTTCCAGCTCTTTCTCCTTCCCTATCTCGTACCTGTCTGCCGTGTACCAGTTTCTGGGAAAGACTATCGTAGCCCCATCCAGGGCCTCGTCCATGTCGTTGCTTACTTCGAAGGACCCTCCGGACTTCTCCGCTTCCTGCTCGCATGTGGCCGTAACGTCCGGGTCGAGGTCGTATTCCTCGGGGTGGGCGACTACTACGTCCATTCCGTACATAGAGGAGATCAAAGCTGTACCCTGGATTGAACATCTACCTCTGACCCAAGGCGAGTAGGCCCAGGTAAGGACGATCTTGTTCCCCTTGGCTTTGCCGAGCTTTTCCTGGATGGTGAGCATGTCGGTGAGTGACTGGCAGGGGTGGTTGACATCCGACGCCATGTTGTAGACGGGGATATCGGCGTGCTCGGCGACCTTACGCATAACCTCGTTACCCTGTCCGTAATAATCTATTTGGTCGTCTAGCAGGCGGATGCCGACCCCGTCACCGTAGCGGCCCATTACCTTGGCAGTGTCCTTTATGGACTCACCCGCGCCGGGTTTCTCTTCCAGGGAAAGTCGCATCGTCCCCGGGGCAAGAAACTGTGAGTGCCCACCCAGCTGGGTCATAGCAGCCTCGAACGAAAGTCTGGTCCGGGTCGAGCCGCTGAAGAACAGCATCAACATCGTCTTATACTCGAGAACGGGAGTCGGGTCCCCGCTGTAATAGCTTGCCTTCAACTGTTTTGCTACTCGTAAAACGTTGTCCATTTCTTCTTTTGTCCAATCAGTCTCGCTTATCAAACTCTTTCCACTCAAATCAAACCAACTCATACGGTTTCACCTCGTGTGTCGTTATTTAGCCGATATACAGCTTATCTTACGTTAGTTAATATTTGTCTCCGCAGTCGTCAGAGAATCCAATTACAGGGCGCTGCCCACAAACGACCTCAATAGCCTCAACGATTCCTCCAGGGAATCCAGGTCTAGAAATTCGTTTGGTTGATGGGCAAGCTCGATCGAACCCGGTCCGTAGATGATTACCGGGATATTTAGCTCCGGCACGATCGCCGTTGCATCAGTACTGTAGGGGGCAATTCCACCAATTTTCTCTTCTGCTGTATATTCCTTTGCTACGTTAAAGAACTTTTCAACGTAGTAGTCGGTTGAGTCACTTATTATCGGTGATTTGTAGGTCATGGTGCTGAAGGTAAAGGTAGTGCCGGATTCTTCCGCGAGCTCACCTCCGGTCTCTTCTACCTGCCCCAGTATTTCCTCCTTGTGATCGTCGGAAATTACGCGGTAATCCAGCCTTAACGTGGTCTCCTCTGGTACTACGTTTACCTGCCAGCCCCCATCGAATCGGCCGTTGTTTAAGCTAGTAGCCCCCAGCGACGCGTCAGTGAACAGTTCTTCCTTTCTCTTCTGGATTTTAAGGGCAAACCTTGCGCCGGGCAGAATGCTATTGAGGCCCGTTTCGGGAATGGACCCGTGTGCGGCCTTCCCATGAAACTTTGCCTCCACCCAGAGTTCCCCCCTCTGACCTATGTAGACGTTCCCGTCGGTAGGCTCCGTGACGATAAGGAACTCGGCATCGGACAGTTTCCCCTTGTCTACGAGGGATTTCGCGCCCGTATAGCCGTGCTCCTCGTCGGCCGTCAGGGCGAGTTTAATTGTCCTTTCCGGCGTAGCGTGGCTTTCAACCACGAGCCGCGCCAGCTGCATAACTGCCGCGACGCCACCCTTCATGTCGGCGCTCCCCCTTCCGTGAAGCCTGCCTCCCTCGATAACGCCGTCGAAAGGTGGCTTGTCCCAACTTGACTCATCTGCTCTTACGGTATCTAAATGGCCACACAGGACTACAGACCCTTCGCTCTTCCCGGGAATCGTTCCCAGGACTGAACTTCTTCCTTCTTCGAGTTCGACCCTTTCCGTCTCTATTCCGAGGTCTTGGAGATAGTCCTCGACCGGGCCGGCTAGTTCGTCCTCGTTGCCCGGGGGATTTTCCGTATTGACCCTGACCATATCTCTGGTTAGTTTAACCGTTTTTTCGACGTCCTCAGGCGTGAGTTCGATTTCCATCTGTCTCCTTTTATTCCATATTTTTTCGAGTTACTCCGTCAAACGACTGGGCTTAGGAGAGGAGGAGGCTCAACAGGCCCTTTTGCGCGTGCAGCCTATTTCCCGCTTCCTCAAAGACTACCGAGTTGGGTCCGTCTATGACCTCGTCGGTTACCTCCATGTCGCGGTCCGCTGGCAGGCAGTGCATGTAGTAAGCGTCGTTCGTTAGCCCCATCTTGTCCTCCGTAGTTATCCAGTCCTCGTTCTCGCTAAACAGCTTCTCGGCCTTGTCCAGGTCGGCGGTGCCACCGTCAGTTGGTTGGACCGTCCAGGACTTGGGATAGACGACGTCAGCGCCTTCGAACCCTTCCTCCATGTCGTGGACTATCTCGAAGTCGCCACCGTGCTTTTTGGCCAGCTTCTCCGTGGAGTTCAGCACCTCGGGGTCAAGGTCGAAGCCCTCGGGGTGGGCCAGGGTTACGTCCATGCCCATCATGCCCGCACTGATTATGGCCGACTGTGGTACCGACAGGGGCTTTTCCACCGAACCGGAGTAAGCCCAGCTCATGGTAAACTTCTTTCCGGTCAGGTCCTCCCCCATCTTCTCCTGCATGGTCATGACGTCGGCAAGAGCCTGGCAGGGGTGGTAACCGTCGTCTTCCATATTGATTATGGGTATTGAAGCCCATTCGGCGAACTTCTTAAGTATCTTGTAACCCTTGCCGTACTCCCAGCCCGTCTTGTTCCCGTATATCCTGATGGAGATGGCATCTCCCATCTCTGAGAGGACCCGGGCCACGTCGCTTACCCTCTCCGTAGAGTAGGCCTCCTCCTCACCCTTTAGGGCCGGCGTATAGACCGCTCCGGGCTGCAGAAAGTGGGCGTGTCCGCCCAATTGGGTCATGCCTGCCTCGAAGGAGTTTCTCGTCCTGAGAGAGGTGTTGTAAAAGAGCATAAATAGGGACTTGGCCGGCAGGACGTCCGTCTGGAGTTCCCCCCTGATCTGTTTTCTCTTCAGGTCATGTGCGGTTTCCAGTATCGCGTCGATCTCGTCTCTGTCGAAGTCCAGCCAGGTCAAGAAATCCTTTCCGTTTAGTTGTGTATTTGACATTTTTCCTCCTTTATAGTTATTGGTTAGTAATGGTCGTACCGGTCTTTCCGTCCAGGGCGTCAGTTACCTTGTTTAGTGAAGTAATAATCGCCTTTCTGCCTCCGGATCTAATAAACTTTATTCCTGCTTTTACCTTGGGTTTCATCGAACCCCTGGCAAATTCACCGTCTTCCAGATATTTTTCCATTTCCTCGACGCTCAACTCTCTCAGCGGCGCTTCATCGGGTTCGTTGTAGTTGATGAAGACGTTTTCTACGTCGGTGAGGATTAACAGTATTTCGGCTCCTACGTCCTCGGCGAGCTGCTCTGAGGCAAGGTCCTTGTCAATGACTGCTTCCTGGCCCACCAGCCTGGATCCTTCTCTGTCAACAGGAATTCCACCACCGCCGGAGGCGATGACGACTGTGTGAGCTTCCAGGAGCTGCCTGATGGGTTCCTTCTCGACTATGGCTATCGGTTCGGGAGAGGGCACCACCCTCCTGTATCCCC
>JAGXLQ010000158.1 GCA_018334595.1 Candidatus Bipolaricaulota bacterium
AGTTCAACCCTGGCTATGCTTCCTTTTTTTCGGTCCCCAACCCCCCGTTATCTTTTTCGGCCATCATTATCCCAGGAGGTAGAAGTTAAGATGACAGACCCCCTTGCAGTTCTGCCTCTACCCCATCGAAGTCCTGTTGGTTGTCCCTTATCTCGTTCGCCTCGCCCTGTATGACTCCCTCAAACCTGTTCGGATAGTAGAGTTCGATGCCGGTCGTGTTTCCGGTTATCTTATTCCCCGTGAGGGAGAGGAAAACTTCTTCCTTGAGAAATATCCCGGCGTCACCGTTATCTACAATTTTGTTGTAGTTGAGCGTGGCCCGGGTGGAATCCTTTAGATAGATCCCCTCGTCCTCGTTTTCCCTGATATCGCTCTTCTCTGCCGTTAACACGGACGAATCGGAGAGATACAGACCCTTGTCTTCATTTCCCCTGACAGACGTAGATTCCAGGGTGACACCGCTTGATTCGCTCAAGGAAATACCGTCGTCGCCGTTCTTTATAACGTTACTTTCTTTGATTGTAGCCTGTGACGAACCCTTGAGACTTATGCCTTCGTACTTGCTTCCGGTAACCGTACACTCATCTAACTCGATCCGGGACGAATCCTGGAGGCGGACCCCCCACCCGCCGTTTCCGACTATCTCCGTTCCCGAGGCAGACAGACTCGAAGACCCTTCCAACCTTAGACCTCCGTCCCCGTTTCTACCGACCGTACAGTTACTAACCGTAGCGCTGGATGCGCCAAGCAACCTAACGCCGGTTCCACCGTTTTCGGATATTTCACATTCCCCAATGGAGACCCTGGCAGATTTACCAAGCGAAATACCATCTCCGTAGGAGCCGACCAGGTTAACGCCGGAGATAGTCAGGTCTGCGTCCCCCACAAGCGAGATCGGGGACGAATTACTTTTCAACGTGACCGCATCGGGGTCGGTCGCTTCGATGGTTAACTCCTTTGTAATCGTCACGCTCCCTTCGTATTCGCCCGGCTCCAGGGATAGAACACCACCGGGAAGGAGCGCGTCGACGGCTTCCTGCATCTTGGAATAACGTTCGTGAGGAAGGGTTATCTGCTCCTCTCGGGCGTTACGTTTGGGTACGCGCAGGGACCCGTCCAGGTTGCCAAACAACTCCACACATGATCCAGTTATATTGTTATCCTTGCCCGTAACTTCTTTATCGCTGAATGAATAGATACCGATCATGGTCACGTCTATTTCGTTTCCCTCCAGGGTAACTCCGGCGGAATCGAGGATTCCTACCCCGATTCCTCCCTCGCTTGCCTGTATTATATTATTGTTCTTTACAGTAGCTTGTGCTTCGTTGAGCAAGCCGACACCGGCCCGGCTTTCTTCGATATAGTTTCCGGTGACAGTTGCCCGCGCAGAACCCGAAAGACCGATTCCCCCGTCATTGCCGGATATCCTGTTATCCTCTATATTTGCCCTTGAAGAGTCCTCCAGCAAGATGGCCCCATCACCGCTACCGGCAATTACGCTATTACTGATCGTGGCTTCGGCGTTGTCAGATAACTGGATTCCCTCGTTTCTGCTGGCGTCTATCTCGTTTGCAACGGCGGTGAAATGGGCGTCGTCGCGTGCCCTTATCCCGCGGCTGTTGTCCTTGAAGGTAGTATCCCGAACAGCCGCGCCGGAAGAATCTCTTAGGTATATCCCTACGCCCCTGTTCTCCAATATCTGAGTCCCCTCTACGCTTGCCACAGCGTTTTGTCGCAGATAGAGCCCTCCCATGTAGTTATCGGTGAGGATTGAGTCATTAACCGTCACGCTAGCGTCTCCCCGGACGGCAAGTCCGGAAGAGCAGAGACCGGCGTCCGCGTCTTCACACGAACCCCTTTCCGCCTTTACCCCTCCGCTGAACGTCAACCCGGATATGGTAACGGAGATATCGGCTGGCCCGATTGCCATTACCGGAAGGCCTTTTGCGTCACCGGGAGCACTTATTTCGACGGACCCTTCACCGACGAGAGTCAGGTCTTTATCGACGACGAGGCTTTCTTCGTAAACACCCGCGTTGACGAGCACCGTGTCACCGGGTTGTGCATCTTCTATTGCGTCCTGAACCTTAACGTATTTCCCTTCCTCCTCGGAAACGGTTAACGTCGCAGCGTACCCAGATAAAGTAAGTAGAAGTAAAAAAGTCGTGGTTAAAAGCAAGACGAGATAAAGTACCCTGGTATTTCTAAGATAAGTCATGTTTCCCCCCCAATGGAAAGTGGCATAGAGCCTCATTAATATTTACTTGAGTATACCCTATAACTTATTATTTGACACGCTATCCAACCGGATAACCTTATCAAATCGACCGATGACTCCCGCTCACCTAATTGCTCCTCCCTTAGGGTGCGCAATTTGAAACGGGGTCTTCATTCCCTCGACCCCCCGCCCATAAAGGTAACTCTTTTGACAAATTAAGGGACTGGCCAGCCTCTTTTTCGAAAATTTTCGTAGTCAACCGTGAAATTGTGTATAATCTATATAACAAGTAAAACTAAGGAGGAACGTCATGAAGGTCAACGAGCTGCCGAAAACGGACTTTGAGGACAACGAGACCAACTGCTGTCCCCGGTTTTATCCGGACCCCTGGGACGAACAGGAATTTATCTTTGAGGACAAACTTTTTTTAAAGGCCTCGACTCTTAATTTTTTACACAGGCCTCTGAACATGAGTTCGGTAATGGATCGGACGTGGAAGAAGATTAAGGAGGCAAACGCTGATTCCGACGGAGAATTTGCACTGCTTTCCCACGACCCCTCCCCCTGGAGAGGCGAGCACTACTTTACCATCGCGGGAGAAGTGCCGGGCGGGGAGAACGTCAGAATGAGCGGGACCTTTCTCACGAAGGTGTTAGAGGGTCCTTACAAGGAGGCCAGAAGCTGGGCACCTCAGATGGAGGATTACGTAAAATCACAGGATAAAGAGATCGACAAACTCTATTTCTACTACACCACGTGTCCAAAATGTGCCAAACACTACGGGAAGAACTACGTAGTTGGTTTCGCTAAAGTCAAGTAATTCTCGCACCCTAGAAACGGCCTATAGGAAGGTAAGCTTACTGCTTTCGTCGTTTTTTCGTGATGATACGATAGAGATTCGCCCCGGATTTGACTACCCTAACTCTCCTCTTTTATGATAGTAGCGGGCCGGCCCTCAAACTTCACCTGCAGGTAATCAATATGCTCAACAAACGAGATAACAAACTAGCCTTTATCATCGCGGTGTCTTACCTGGTCTCCTTCGTCTTCATTCGGGTGATGGTGCTTATTACCGGCTCCGTCAACAGCAGCGCAGCCCAGGCGGTAAAAGAGGGTGCCAAGTCCTCGTATTTCTACATAGGCAGAAACGTCATCCTGTTTGGCTATCACGTTCACCACTTCTACTTTGGGATCCTCTTTATCTGCGTTGCCGGGTGGTTGGCGATAGTTGGAACCACTCATCTCCGAAAAGAGGCAGTTGCCGTGCTGTTCGGGGTAGGGTTGGGGCTATTGATGGACGAGATTGGTTTGCTATTGACCTGGGGTAACTATTTTTCCAGCCTGAGTTACCTGCTCGGTGTCTTGCTCCTGGGAATATTTCTTAACTTAATCTACTTCCCAAAATTTTGGGGGAAAATGAGGGAAACAGCTGTAAACTCCAGCTTGTCCAAGTACCTGGGGCAGACGACTACGGATGTCCTCGTGAACAGCCTGGACGGGACGAGGGAGTTACTTCTTAGGGCCCGTAAGTACCACCTCATAACCCTTACTTTCTCCCTTCTTCTGGGTGCAGCCCTGGCCGCCCTGGTCTATTTGCTTCTG
>JAGXLQ010000159.1 GCA_018334595.1 Candidatus Bipolaricaulota bacterium
GGAGGGGTTTTCCCCCGACTGGGGTGCGTGGAATACCATAGGTTACAAGGAACTTTATCATCACCTGAAGGGTGATATGACTCTCCCTGAAGCGGTAGAAGATATTAAGACCAATACCCGTCACCTGGCCAAATATCAGCAAAACTGGATGGGAAAGTTGGACTATATCCACATTCACCAAATGGATGAGTTGAATGTTGACGTTCTAAGAGAAGAACTTCAAGACGGCGGGTAATCTTAACCCGGAGGAGAAGGCGGGCTTGGACTGTCGGAATCGTCAGTTACCTGAAGTGATATTTCTTCAGTATTCTTACCCCCACCGTCGTCCATCACTGTAAGGGTAACAGTATATGTCCCTTCGCTTGAATATTCGTGTTCCGGTTTCTCTTTTGAGGAAGTATTGTCGTCGCCGGATTCCGGGTCTCCGAAGCTCCACTGGTAGTTAACGACCTCCCCGTCTGGATCGGAGGACCCCGATCCGTCGAATTCGACCGTTAACGGCAATTCTCCGGTAGCCGGGTCGGGCGAGTAACTGATATCTGCTATCGGGTCTTCGTTGAGCGGGGGAGTCCCCGACTTCACCTCGACCTCCATTTCGGCAGTATCCGAGGCGCCGTCGCCGTCGGTGACGGTCAGGCTGACCGTGTACGTTCCCTCATCGGAATATTCGTGAGCGGGGTTCTGTTCTGCTGAAGTATTGTCGCCGCCGCTGTCCGGATCCCCGAAGTCCCATTCGTACTCGATGATCTCGCCGTCAGGGTCGGACGAATCCGAGCCCGCAAAGGCAACCGTTAGAGGAAGTTCCCCGGTCGCTGGATCGGGGTAGTAGGTAAACTCTGCCGATGGTTTCTGGTTGAAGAAGCCGTCACAGCCTGATAGCAATAGAAGCGAAAGGACAAGAAGAAACGACAATAGATAGCGGTAAACGGACTTATTTTTGAACTTCAATGTATATCCCCCTGTAGGTGGTATTTAACGTTAACGCTTGATGATTTTAACGTCCACGTCGAGGGACTGCAACGAACAGTCCTCTTCCTATCTCGAAGAGCTTGTTCAGCTAAGCTGGACCGACGCGGGGATTAATGAGAATTTCCTAATTCGTTTCTGACTGGGATGGAGATCTATCATACATTTGTCCCCTCGTTGTATCCCTTATAACCTTTTACATATGCAGAAGCACCTGTAGAATGTTCGTAAACTAGGTTGACGAAATTTACCCTTTGTTGTAGAGTAAAAAGTGAAATAAGGGCAAAAGAGATGGTCTCTTGATTTGGCGGGTTATTCTGCTGCTATTTGTTCTCTTTGTGTTTCTTCATAAGAAATTGATAAATTTTACATATACTTCATCAAGCGAAAAAAGGGCTAATTCCTTGCACTATAACCAAAAAACTGCAATAATTGTTACTGTTTATGGGCTCTGAAATTTACGTTGTGATTTAATTTTTTGAGGATATCACATATGCTAAAAGGACGCGGGGATGGAATGGTGGTCCGGCAACGAGGTGGAGGTGGTTCTACTGAGAACATCGTCAGAGAGAGGTTGGAAATATTGAACCTTCAGGGCGTAGAACGTACTTACGATCAAGAAATGTACAAGTGGAGTGAGGAAATGCCAACAACAATATCATCGATAAGGGGGTTAAATAAATGGTAAAAAAGTCGAAATATTTGGTTATCAGTTTAATATTTGTCTTACTAATTGCCCCGTATGTGACCGTTGGAGCTCAGGACGATGATGTCACGAGTAGCTCCGCGAGCGCATTTGCCTTTGGCACGGACGCCAAGTCACTGGCCATGGGTGGCGCTTTTGTCGCAGTTGCGGACAACTACTCGGCAACGTACTGGAATCCAGCGGGACTAAATCAGTTTTCGGGAGTGCAGCTGGGGGGAATGAACCTCAGGCCTCACGGGGTAAGCGGACTGAATTTCTCCTATGGTAGCGGAGCGGTAACTATCAGCAACTTTGCCCTGGGCGCAAGCTTCGGTCAACTTGGTGCTGACCTTGAAGACCAGTTGGGCTACTCGGATGCCGGCCTAAGCAACTACAGCGAAACCATGTTCTCAGGCACCCTTGGTTACGGGATAGATTTCGTTAATTTTGGTGCGACGGTCAAAGGTTACCAGGTGCAGGACGGTATGGGGCTTGGATTCGATCTGGGTACCCTGATGACGTTCGACGGCATTAGCATCGGAGTAGCGGCTACAGACGTAGGTGGGGTGACGATCGAAAGCGAAGACTCAGTAGTGGAATCCACCTACCGGCTCGGGCTAGCTGCTAAACTTCTGGGACGGGCCACTGCCGCGGCCGAGGTAGACCTGGTGGGATCAGACCCCCTGATCAAAGTGGGGTTAGAGATCGTTCCCATTGATCAGTTTGCTCTCAGAGCGGGCGTGCAGGTACCGCCCGGAAGGGACCCTGGGTTTACGATCGGTGCCGGCGTTAACCTCGCCGGTCTCGGAGTTGACATTGCCTGGCTCCAGAACAACACAGAATTTGCCGGATACGATGGCTCAGGCGACACGCTGGTACTATCTGCTGGTTTTCAGTTTGGTGCCTTTGGCGAGTCCGCTGAATAGATAAATAAGGAGGTATGATTGATGAAATTGAATAAGTTCAAGGTTGGATTAATATTTACCCTGTTGTTGTCACTATTCTTGGCCGTTTCGGGATTCGCTGCTCCGGAATACGTGGAGAACACCAATACCTGGATTATAGATGAACAAGCGGAGTTTGAGCAGTTGGTCGGCATGAAGTTGAGTGCCGTAGACTTTGACGGCGACGGCCAGCCGGACATAAAAGCGGGTGACACCCTCGCCCTAGGTCCCGACCCAACTCTGTTCACGCAGGACGCATCGATAACGATAGATTTGCAGAACATCGCTATCGAGGGTAACGACGACACTCTGGTCATTATCGAGCAGGAGACCGTTGGCGGAGAGTACGGTGATTACGAGACGGTACACATTGGTTACGATGAAGTAACGGGTTCGCAGATCACAGAAAATGTAACCAGCAGCATAGTCATTGAAGAAGAGGGTGCCCAGCTCAGGAACCTGGTATTTGAACCTGTCGTCTTCTCTCAAGCTGCTGGCACACCAGTCGATTCCAATAACGCCGTGCTCGTCAACGTAACGGACTTCTGTGCCTGTGGCGGGAGGCCAATGGCATTTGAGAACGTGCAGATGCCTGAGTGTGGATCTTGCTGCGACTTCGACTACGGATTCAGGTTCACTGGCAAGGTAGAGGACTGGGGTGGCAGAAACACCAGTTATTCGAACATCGACTTTAAGGACGTAAAGATAAAAGGTGTATCCACTAATGCAATAGAGTTCGCAAGTTCCGTTGGAGACGTAAGCAACATCAACTTAGATAAAATGTATCTCGGGAATTCGGGAGCTTGTGGTCAGTGTGAGGAAGACCCGGAGAACCAGGGTTACGGCCTGTACTTTACCAACAACGGAGCACTCGAGGACGTAACTCTCGAAAACAGCAACGGATTAGAAGATGGAGGAATGTTAAAGGACTCCGAATACGGGATCGAGAACAACACCGATGGTATCAGGATAAATGGGGATTACGTCACCAGCGTAGATAATCTACATATTACCGACGTAGACATCCAGAACAACTGCGATAACGGAATAAGCATAATTGGAAAGTGGGATCCATGTGCCGACGACATCGAAGGGTTTACTAACTCGTTGATCCGGTCAATTGACATAACCGTAGAGAACACGGAGATCTCCGGCAACGGTGACCCTCTGGACGAAGTTATTGAAGGGCACTTTGACGGGGGGTTTGG